>NZ_JAESPG010000010.1:0-198657 GCF_016756915.1 Pseudomonas sp. HB05 | reverse complement strand
CTTGCTCGCGATAGCGGTGGTTCAGTTTGCATCCATGTGAATGTGCCGCCGCCATCGCGAGCAAGCTCGCTCCCACAGGTGGTTGTGGATCAACCCGCTTTGTCCGGGCTGGCCTGGGAGTTTCCAGCCACCGACGAGGGGGTACTTTTCATCAACGCGTCCAGCGCCTGCCGATACGTCCTGCCCGCCAGGCTCATGCTGTTGTTATGCGTGGCTCCGGGCACCAGCAGCAAACGCTTGGGTTCCCGGGCGGCGTTGAACAACTGTCCGCTGAAGCGGGGGGGCACGTAGCGGTCGGCCGCACCATGGACAATCAACAGCGGCATGTTGATCTCGCCGATCTTGTCGATGGAGTCGAACTTCTGCGAGAGCAACCAGCGCACCGGCAAGGACGTGTCGGCCATGGCGGTGGCGACATCGCCCAGCGATGTAAATGTGGATTCGATCACCAGGCCTCGGGCCGGCACCGGGGTGCCGTTGCTTGCAGCCTCCTGGCCCAGTTCCGCCGCCAGGTCCACCGCGACGGCGCCACCCAGCGAATGACCGTAGATCAGCCGCAGGGCCGGATCCGGTTGCAGCTTTACGAGGTGCTCCCAGGCGACTCGCGCGTCTTCGTAGACGCTGGACTCCGACGGCAGGTCCCCCTGACTCTTGCCGAAGCCACGGTAATCGATTGCCAGCACCGAATAGCCCAGCGCCCTTAATTGCTGGATGCGAAACAATTGCCCGGTCAGGTTCCAGCGCACACCGTGCAAGTACAGGATGGCCGGTGCGTTCTTGCGTTCAGCCGGCCACCACCAGCCATGGATATTTTCCCCGGCCTTGAAATTCTTGGGCTTGAGATCGAATTCCTGCAAACCGCTGGGAAGGCCGCTGAACCAGCTCGCCGTTCCCGGCTCGATGCGAAACACCAGCTCGCGCTCCTTGTGCTGCAACGCCGCGCAGCCCACTGGCAGGCCGACCACCATCGCGGTCATCAACGACCAGGCCAGCCAGCGCTGTTTGAAGCGAGAACATAAAAATGCGGGCATCGATGCGATTCGCTACTCGGACAGAAGCTGCTTTTTAGCAGATTCTCTGGATTGCGCGCAGGGATTTCGGACAGTTTACCCGTGGTTTCGCTCTGCCTTTCCAGGGTACGTGCAACCCGATCGAACTCTCGCCGTTTCGCCCCACTCGAAAATTCGACAACCATCACATCGAGGACGACATCATGACGATCGAGCATTCCAAAGGGCAGACCCAACCTGGCAACAATGCACCGGCGAAAGACGCTTCCGGTGAGCCGGTGGATGTGGTCGAGCGCGATGTGCGCCAGCCGGATTCGGCAACTGACAAAGTGGACAAGACGATCACGCCCAAGTCGATCAAGAGCCATGAACAGGATGCCGAAAAACTTCAGGACAAGGTCGCCCAGGTGGAGAAAAAGCTCGACCGATAGACGACGCTGTCATTCGTCCGGAGCGCACTTTTCGTGGCTGGAAAATACTTCACCCGTGTGCCTTACTCCTTGTTCCTGAGGGGGAGGGCAACGCGATGCGACGTAGAAGCGCACAGTATTGGCTTTGGGTGAACAGCCGGTTGCCAGGCCGCAACCACGAAGAAGTTCTTGAGGACGGCACGCAGGTCGAGGTCCAGACACGGATCAACCAGCAGAGCATCACACAGGTTTTCGTCTGTGTTTATCGACCGAACGGCTCCGTCTGGGTCGAGGAATTCCATGACCGCGCCTTGCGTGAACCCCTTCCCCAGGCGCTGGAATGGGGCCTGGATCGGGCGCGGGAAATCGTCGCCGGTACGGCAGGCTTCAAGGCTCCTCACCGGATCCAGATGACCCTTGGGCCGCTGATCCAGGACGAATGCGCCCTGGCGCTCAGGCGCATGGACATGAGCGATGAAGAACGACACAGGCTCAAGGCCCGGGATGCATGGGTTGAATACCTGAATGCCAAGGCAGCGATGCTGGTGCTGATGCGTTCGGTCCGGGTCGACGCCATGGTGTGGGAGGCGCAAAGACGTCGGCTGCGTGAAGCCATCGATCGCCGTGCCTCGCTGGCGCGGGTGAGCCTGGGTCACTGACGTCGACGCAAGGCATGCAGCTATTGCTGTGGGAGCGGGCTTGCTCGCGAAGACGGTGTGTCAGTCAGTAAGAATGTTGACTGTCAGGACGCTTTCGCGAGCAAGCCCGCTCCCACAGGATTTGCGTTTAACTCGGTTCTGGTGGAGTCACTCCCACGTCAACCAGCAAGAACCTGCGCCCATTCTCGCCATACCCCACCTTCGGCACCCCCGCCAGGCGCTGGTGCAGCACCTGGGTCAGTGAGTTGCCCGGTAGCAAACTGGCGTCACCGAAGTCGCCATCCAGTTCCAGTGGATGAACGATTACTTCCAGCGAACCGTGGCCCGGCGGCGCGGCGTGGTCAAGGTCCGCTGGTGTGCAGACGTAGTCGGCGGTCGCGCCGCACAGCCGGCGCAGGCGATGATTGAACAACGTCTTGAAGATGCGCTTGGGCACGCTCAGGTTTGGCCCCAGGTTGCGCGCCAGGCGCACCGGTACGCCGTGTCGAGCGGCGAAGCGTGCCACCAGCTGTCCGACGGGCCAGATGTTGTGCACGTGCTGATGCGAGTCCAGGTGGCTGGGGCGCAGGCCACGGTCAAGGCAATGTTGCCACTGGGCCTGGAGCTCTTCTTCCACCGCCGCCAGATCTCGCGACCCAAGGCGCAGGCAGTATCGCGAGAGGTTGAGGTCGAACTCGCCCGCGGCATTGCAAAAATTTTTCCGTGACTTGATCGCCGGGCTCAGCGGCGGTCCATAACTGAGGTTGAAATGCAGGCCGACGCGCCCTTCAAGCAACGGGTGCCGGGACAGTTCGCACGCCTGGTCGAACCCCGGCATGTTGGCCATCGCCGTGGCGGAGCTGATCACGCCGGCCTCGAAGGCTCGCAGGATCAGGTCGTTTTCACTGAGGCTGAGCCCGAAGTCATCAGCGTTGACGATCACTTGGCGAGGCATGCGTATTCTCGTGATGTTTGGTGGAAGACGCCGTCGTCGCGGCTGGTTTGGCCTTGCGCTTGCCGAGCCAGGGTTTCAGGCTCTTCCATAGCCGCAAGGCCAACCCCAGGAGCAAGCCATCGGGTTGCCAGGAGTAAAAACTCCAGCGCCACTGTTCAAGTTGTCCGGTCATGCGCTCGTGCAGTTGGTGGTTGGAGTTCTCCAGGCTGACCCGCGACGCATCGATCCACCGCCAGTTTTCGTCCAGCCCCCAGCGAATCCACTCTTCGAGCAATACCCGGCCGCTGCCCAGGTCGGCGTGTTGCGGCAGGAACGCCAGGTTGTAGTCATACAGCCGGCCCTGATCCAGCAGGCCGAGGCGATAGCTGATGCATTCGCCGTGCAGCTCCAGCATCACCACTCGCACCAGGCCCTGGGCGGCGAGGGCGGTGAAGGCGAGGTTCATCCATTGCCGGCGAAGGGGTGTGGCGAAGATGCCGACGCCTTCCTCGCCTTTCCAACTGGCGTCCTCGACATCGGCCAGGGCGCGCAACAGTTGCCCCATGCTGATGGCGTCTGGCGTTATCCGACGGATCTCGGCACCACAAGCCGCGATTCGCTTGCGCGCTCGCCGCAGCTTGTAGCGTGGATCGCCAGAGATCTCCTGATGGTCGCTTTCAGTGATCAGGTGCACCGGAACCCGGCAACTGAGGCGCCGCTCTCCGGTGGAACTCAGCGCCATCCAGGCGCTGAGGACGCTTTGCTCCCCGACGGGCTCGATCACTTCATTGATTTGCAGCAACGCGTGGGGCAAATGCTGACGGATCTGCATCAGCGCCTGGCCCATGCCCTCGGCGTCCATGCGCGCCAGCAGGGCGATGCGGTCGGCCATTGGAAAACCCAAATGACGCAACACCCGGAACCGCAGCCCGCCGATACGTTCCAGTCCTGATATCAGGGGCAGGCAGAAGCACAAGGTCTGGTCCTGCCAGCCCAGCAGGATATGCAGTTGCTGCTCCGGCACCAGGGCGAATTCCGCCGCCTGCAGCCAGGCCAGGGTGTTGAACGGTGTGGCGTCGGCCACCTGCGTTCGCAGCTGTTCATAAGCTGTTGCAGGGAAATCCTCCGCGCCCAGGGAGCGACACCATTGGTACCGGATCGCCATGGAAGTCAGGCCGCTGCTGTCGAGGTAACCGGCTGGGCCGGTTTACGAAAGCCGTCCAGCACAGAACCGCGGTAAAGCGTGTCGCGAAAGAACCTCCAATGACCGAACAGGCGATACACGTGGGTGATCTTGCCGCGCTCCTGGAAGCCCATGCGGATATGCATCTTGATCGCCTGGACGTTTTGCAAATCGCAGACATCGACCATCGTGTGGCATCCCTGGTCTGCCATGACTTTCCATACCTCCAACTGCATGTCCGCCGAGATACTGGTTCCCCAGTATCGACGAATCGCCTCGCCACCGAACTGGAAGTACTCGCCAGGCTGGATCGGAAAGTTGCAGCGATAGAAATGACGGTCGAAATAGTCCCGGGTGCTGGCCCAGGCGAAGCCCACGGTATCGCCCTGATCATCCAGGTACATCAAGCCTGTATAACCTTCGGCCGCCAACTCGCGCATGGTTTCGACGCGGTCGCCGAAGTGCCGGGCAAATGCGTCGGCGTTGGCGATTGTGATGAATTCCAGGCGCATTGGTGGGTAGGGCTTGAGGTTGTGTGGGGGGAGCGGGGTGCGTATATCGTGCTCCAGCCACACCAGTCGGGTATGGGAAAATACGTAGCGTCTGCATAGCTGTTTTAGGACGGCGCGCAGACCTTTTTTCTGGATGTGATCACGCAATGTTTGCAGAGCGTTCATGGTGCCTCCTGACGGGTGGCGGGTTGGGGTGAAAGCGGAGCTGTCCAACCGAGGGCGAACACGGTTTCCCCTGGCAGGAGAAAGCCGACCTGGCCGGCCTTGCAATCAAACGGAACGTTTTTGCTGCGGTTGTCCGGGCCGAAATACAGGAGGCTCATGCCTGGCTGGGGGCAGGCCGTGCCGTCGAGGCTGACCTGATGGGCTCGCGTGCTTTTGTTCACGCCCAGCAGGTTGCGTTGCTTGCCGGTGGCCATGGCCAGTACGTCGACTTCAAACGCGTCGTTGTCCAGGCGCAGCACCTGGTCGAGCCAGTGCTGCTGGATGAACTGCTGGGCCAGGCCTACGGGCTTGAGTTCGAAGCGCTCATTGTCCAGCACCCGCACCATGCCCTTGGGGTATTCAGGTTCGTCGGCGAGCATGAACCAGTTGAGCATGTCGAGCCATCCATCCGCGGAGGCGTTGATCGCCACCGAGGTCCACCACAAGGCCGCGTAGTGGGTCTCCTGGTCGTAAGGGCTCAGGCTCGAGCCGCTGGACATGTTGGTCTGGTCCAATAGCAAAGCCTTGCGGGGCCGGCCCTGGCTGTCCAGTCCCACCAGGTTGGCGGCTTGGCGGACGCTGTCGCGATAGACCCGGGTTGCCAGCAGGTCGCGGATCATCCATTCATGCCAGGCCAGGGCGTCGATCTGATCGTCGGACGTCGCGAGCAGGCGCCGTGCCCAGTCGATCCCGCGCTTGTCAGCTGCATTGTCGGTAAAGGGGCCATTGGTGAACCGGGAGCTGGCGGGTATGGCGATGCGAACACCGGCGCGTGCGTTGGCGGGATCGGCGCGGACCTGGGCAGCCATGCTTTGGAACACTTGCTGGAAACTGGCGAAGTCCGGGTAGTTCAGGTTTGGCTCGTCGGCAAAACTGAGGTAGTGGACGCCGTTGTCGTCCGAGGCTCGGGTCGACATGAGCCAGGCTTGCAAGCCGCTGAGACTGGTCCGGTCGGCCTGCAGATCCGCCCGGCGCTGACTGGCGGCCAACAGGGTAATGTCTTGGCTGATGCCGAAGCGCCCCCGGTACAAGCGTCGGAAAGCATCTTCGTGATTGACCTTGGCCGCCATGACGTCGACGAAGCTGTAGAGGGTTGCCGCCTGGGGTTTTAGCGCATCGAGCACCGCGTAGCTGGAGGGCGGCAGTAATTCATAGGGCATATATATGCCCAATTTGGGGGTCGTGCCGAGCGCCTCGTCGTGCAGCGTCAGGTGGGTCTGCCCCGGATCCTGGCGCACTGGTTGCAAGTGCGCCGGGTCTTGGGCGAACAGGTTGGCGGTGCCGTCCAACCAGAACGCGACCTTGCCGTTGCCTTGCAGGTGCACGCGCCAGATTTGGTCCGCGTCCGCCACCGGGAGGGCCACCTGATCGAATTGCCAATAGGCCCGCTGTGGCTTGAGATTCAGTTGCAGCTGCTTGCCGTCCGCAACCCGCCGGGCTTGCAACGCACGTACGCCGCCGTGGAACTTGCCCGCCAGCACCGCCTGTTCGCCCGCTGCCACTTTGAAATACAGCTCGTCGCCATCGTGGGCTTCAGCACTGAAATGCACCTTGGCCGGGGCGAACAACGCACGGATGCGCGCGTCGTGTTCGATGCTATAGCGCCGGAAACTGTAGCCGGGAATTTCCAGTCGGTAACTGGTGGCGCCCGGCAGCAGCGGCCATTGCTGCTCGCCACGGGTCTGATCCGCCTTGACCAGGCGCTCTCCCGCCAATCGCCCATGGCCGTCGAGCAGATACAGATGTTCGGCATTGGCCTCGGCTTGCCAGGCGGGCACCCAGCGGACGGTGACGGTGTCCGGGCGGTCGGTTTGCAGATACAGGCTGCCGTCACGGATGCCGGTCCATTGCATGGACGCGGCCTGGGCCGAGCAAGCCAATACCAGAAGACATAGACCCGCCGCGATTCTCCTCTGTGGGAGCGAGCCTGCTCGCGAAGAGGCCGTCACCTTCAACATCACCGCAAACTGACCCACCGCTTTCGCGAGCAAGCTCGCTCCCACAGTGGACCTGCGGTGAATGCGGATGCCATGTCCAACACCGGCCCCTTGTGGGAGCGAGCCTGCTCGCGAAGAGGCCGTCACCTTCAACATCACCGCAAACTGACCCACCGCTTTCGCGAGCAGGCTCGCTCCCACAGTAGATCTTCGGTGGATGCAGATGCCATGTCCGCCACCGGACCCTGTGGGAGCGAGCTTGCTCGCGATGGCGATTTTGCTGGACAAGGTATTCACGCAGATTTTCCCAACAGCATCTGACGCATCGGCAGCAGATCGCTGGGCAGGATAATCAGCGTCTGCCACGGCGACACGCCGCTGAGGCGGCAATACATGGCGAGCATCGGCAGGGTCACGCCCAGGTAGGCAATTGAAGAAGCGGCGGCAGCGCCGACGATGCCGTAGCGCGGGATCAGGATCACGTTCAGCGCCAGGTTCAACAGCGCCCCCCCGCCCATCATCAGCGAAACAGCGCCGGGGCGGTTCTTGCCTAGCAGGTCCAGGCGCAGGATGCTCGCGTAGCACAACCCGAATACCCCTGGCAGCAGCGCCAGCAGGGCCGGGTACGCCGGTTGATAGGCGATGCCGAACAGGGTGATGATCAGCCATTCGCCGACCAGTGCCATGCCCAGGCAGGCGCCCAGCATGGCCGTGGCGGTCAGGCGCAAGGCCAACGGGGTCAGGCGCTTCATATCGGTGTCTTGCTGCAGGAGCCTTTTCATCAGCGGCGTGGTGACCGCTTCCGGGACGATATGCAGCAGTTCCGCGGCGGCGCTGGCCATGGCGTAGTGTCCCAGCGCCGTGCTGCCCAGCAGTGCGCCGATGAACAGGTAGTCCGAGCGCATCATCAATTGCTGGAACAGGATATCCGGGTGACTGCGGACACCGTAATGCAACAGTTCGTTCTGGCCGGTGCGGTCCCAGCGCAGGGTGATCGAATGATCGCGACGCAACCACATCCAACCTGCCAGCACCACCAGGCTCAGGCCCGCCAGCCAGCTGATCAGCGCTGCTTCCAGCGCCGTGTCTTTCCATATCCAGAACAGCGCCACGAAGAGCAACAGCGGCACCAGGGATTCCATCAGCCGCAAGGCGTTGAACGCGCCAACGCCGCCGGAGGCGTTGTGCAGCGTCAGCAGGCCGCTCTTGAGTACCGCCAGCGGTACGGCCAGCAACAGCAGCCAGGCCAGCAGCCCCAGTTGCACGGCGATGTCCAGTTCGGCGCCGAACTCACGTACCAGCGCCACCACCAGCAACGTCAGCAGTCCCGCCAGCAGGCAACCGAAGACCAACACATGGCTGAGCAGCAGGCTCATCGAGCGGTGCTGCGCCGCCTGATAACCCACGGCGGAATTCAGCCCGCCACTGGTGATGGCGCTGATCAAGTCCGGCAGGGTGCTGAGCAGCGCCAACAGCCCGCGTTCGCTGGGCCCCAGGATCCGTGCCAGCAAGACGTTGCGCAACAGGCGCAGGCAGAGCATCGCCAGGCTTGTGCCCATGCTCAACACCAGGAGCTTGAGGTAACGTGCGCGGTTCATGAGCGGGCTCCTCGACGAATGCGCCAAGCCAACAATTCCGGGTGGCAGGCGTTGCGTTGGCTGACGCCGAAACGCGGCAGGTTCAGCGGGTCGCCGTCATGGCGATACAGTCCGGCCTGGGTGCCCAGCGCGAACGGAAAACCGTGGGCCGCCACATGCTCGCGCACACGGGCGTCGTTGTCCCCGTTGGGGTAGCAATACACCGGCAAGGGCTGGGCGCAGCCATTCTCCAGGGCGGTCCAGCTGCGGGTCAGTTCCTCGTGCAGGCGCTGGTCGTCCAGGCCCGTCAGAATCGCGTGGCTGGCGCCATGGGGGCCGAAGCGCACCAGGCCGGAATCTTCGAGCATGCGCACCTGGGTCCAGTCCAGCGCCTGGGGTTGGGCACCGTGCGGACAGGCTTCGGTGAGGTCGCTCAAGGTGCGCGCATCGAGGGTCTTGAGGCTTTGCAGATAGTGCAGTAGCGCCAGGCTGCGGCGCTCGTCGTCGATATCATCGAGCAGCACCGGTAACGGCCGGCCGGCGTGCTGCAAATGCTCGATCAGCGAATGCCGTGCTACCTGCCCATGGCTGCCCCACAGGGTTTCGCCGATGCTTTCCCACCAGAAGTGCTGGCGGCTGCCGACGAAATCGGTGGACAGGAAAATGCTCGCAGGCACTTGGTATTGGCGCAGCAGGGGAAAGGCGTTCATGGCATTGTCGCGCCAGCCATCGTCGAACGTCAGGGCCACCCGGGGACGGTTTGGAACGCTTTCAGGGTCGGCCAGCAGCAACGTCATCAGGGGCACGCATTCAAAATGCCGTTGCAGCCAGATCAGCAAATGTTCGAATGCATCGGGCCCCACGCACAGCTCGTTGCGATGGGGCAGTTCGGCGGCGCGGTCGTTGTTCAGCACCCGGTGCAGCATCAGGATGACGCCGGCGCCACGCAACGGATGGCGACCCAGGGACGTGTTCAGGTACAGCCAGCCGCCGGTGCGCTTGAAAACGTATTTGATCGACATCGGCCATCTCCTTAACGATTCTGCTCGGGATTCCATTGGCTGTAGCGCTGGCCTCGCAGGAACTGCCAGAGCCCGATGCTCATGCCCGCCAGCGTCACCAGCACGAACGCCGCCAGGCGAAAGGGCCGGGGCAAACGGTGGCCGGCGTCCAGCAACCCGATCAGTGCCATGGCGTAGCCGAGCAACTGCGCCACCAGGCTCAGGCGATAGAACGGATGGTCGTTCCACAGCCAGGCGTTGCTCAACAACAAGGGCAGCAGCAGCACCGGCGCCAGGCGGCGGATCAATTTGTGGCTGATCAACCCGATGGCATAGAGCCCATGACGCAGCGGGTTGAGCAGTTCCCGACGCTGGGCGAGGCTCTGCAACCCGCCGACGGTGACCCGCTGGCGACGACGAAACTGCTTGCCGGCTTCGTCCACGCCCTGGTCGGTCACCCGGGCCTTCGGTGCATAAACGATGGATTTGCCGGCTGCCGGCGCGCAGGTGCTGAGGAAAAAGTCATCGTTGACTTGCGCCGGTATCGGCTGGAACAGTGCCCGGCGCAGCGCCAATAACGCGCCGTCGGCCGAGACCATGCAGCCTGTGCGGCTTTCCACCCGGCGCAACCAGCCTTCATAGTGCCGATAAAGGCTGTCGCCCAGGCTCAGGCCTTTGCCCGGCACGGGGATGTCCATGTGCCCGGCGCAGGCGCCAACTTCCGGATCGCCCAGCGGCGCCAGCAAGTGGCCGAGCGTGTCCGGGGCCCATTGATTGTCCGCGTCGGTGAACACCAGGATCTCGCCATAGCTATGGGCCACGCCGGTATTGAGGGCGGCGGCCTTGCCCTGGCGTGGCAGGTCGAGCACGGTGATGCGCGAGTCGCCGATTTTGCGCGCGCAGGCCACGGTGTCGTCGGTGGAACCGTCGCTGGCGAGAATGATCCGCAGCGAATGCGCCCGATAGTCTTGGGCCAGCAAGGTGCGCAACTTTTCTTCGATGTGCCGCGCCTCGTTGTGGGCGGCGATGACGATACTGACATCCATCGGCAAGGGTTTGCCGTAGCGCCGTACCGGAAAAAAAGGCGTCAGTAGGGTTAACAGCACGGGGTAGCCGAGGTAGGCGTACACCGGCAGCAACAGGCAAGACCAATAAATGAATTCAGCCACGGGCAGGTCTCCTGGCATTCCATTGAAAAAGATTGAGCAGCAACGCGGCGCCAGTCAGGTGCAAGCGCACCTCGTGCAAGGCCCACAATTGCAACGTCAAGCGCGGGGCGCGGTGGCTCTGGCGCAGGCTGAGAAACAAGGCCGGCAACGTGGCGATCAATAACAGCATCAAGGCCGGGCGCGCCTGGCCTTGGAGCAGGGCGACCAGTGCCAGGAAATCCAGGCCCCAGATGCCCACCGACAGCGCAGGAAAACGCAACAGGCGCAGGCTCGGCCCGTGACTGCGCAACAACTGCCAGTGACTGCCCTGGCGCCACAGTTCCTTGCTCATCCACTCGCGCCAACTGCCTTCGTAACCCCAGTGCAAGGCCAGGCTTTCAGTGACCAGCAGCAACTGCGCTCCGGCTTCGCGCAAGCGCAGGGAAAAATCCTTGTCTTCGCCGGTGCGCAGGGTTTCGTCGAAACCGCCGACCTGTTCGAACCAGGTGCGGCGCATCAGCAGGTTGGCGCTGGGCAGCCACTGCACCCGGCGCAAGGGGCGCGATCCCGGGCGCTGGCTGCGGCGCTGCCACGCTTGGGCGAACCAAGGCGCTTGCGCGGGCGTGTCCAGGTCAAGCCCCAGCACATCACCTTGGCGGCCTTCCATTTCAACCAACAACTTGAGCCAGTCGGCCGGCATTTCCATGTCGGCATCGATGAACGCCAGCCATTCACCGCTGGCGACCGCCGCGCCGCGGTTGCGCAGGGCGCCGATGTGCACGCCAGGCACGATCAGCACACGTGCGCCCAGTTCGTTGGCGATGCGCGGGCCGTGATCGTCCGAGCCGTTGTCGACCACGATCAGCTCGCATTCCAGTTGCGCCTGGCGAGCCGCTTCCTGCGCGGCCAGCAACGTACGGCCGATGTGGCGGGCCTCGTTGTACATCGGGATGACGACGCTTACGCGGCTCATGAACGGGCCTCCTGCGGCTCGACCTGTTCGGCGTGGTAGCGCAGCACACTGGTCAAGGCGAGCATGATCCACAGCAACTTGTGGTTCTGCGCGCTGAGGAACATCAGGAACAATGCCAGCGACAGGAAACTCATGCCCAGGTGCGTCAACAGGTCCGCCTGGGCCCAGTCCCGACGCTGGAGCCAGAGTTGGCGCGCGCGCACCAGGTTGTAGAGGCCCAGCCCAATCATGCCGACAAACATCAAGCCGGCCGGCACGCCGACTTCGCTGAAGATCTCCAGATAGGTGTTATGGGCCTGGCGGTACAGATCCCCCCGTTTGCGATTGGCCGAGAACGCCTTCGCGTAACCGGTGGGGGCGTAGTGCTCTGGAAACGTTCCCGGGCCGGAACCGAGTATCGGCTTCTCCCGGATCATCTGGCTGCCCACCACGATGTACGAGGCGCGGCGTCCCAAGGATCCGTCCTGGTAGGCGTTGGCGCCGGAACTGAGAATGCTCAATGACTGGATGCGTGCCACGTAGCCAGCCGGCATCAAGGCGATTGTCGCCGGAACAGCCAGCGCCAGGCCGAGCATCGCGAACCCCAGGTGCCGGGGACGTATGCGTGGCAGCTGCGCCCTGTAGTGATACAACCCGATCACCAGGCTGAGCAGCAACACGACCAGGCCTGAGCGTGATTCGGTCTTGGTCATGCCGCCCAACAACAGGATGAAACCGCCACCCCAGAACAAGCGTTGCAGCAAGTTCTGGCTGCGAATGGTCAACCACAATGCCAGCGGCACGGTAAACGCAATCAACAGGGCAAAGGCGTTCGGGTCCTCCAACAGACCCGAGGCGCGGCCCTGATCCTGGTATTTGGCTGAAAACATCGCGAGCACGCAGGCCGTGGCGACGCTCACGGTCATCAGTCGGGCGAACATATCCAGGTTCAGCTCGCGGCCAATCAGCAACGTGATCACGAACAGAATCAGCCCTACCGAGAGTTCACGCAGCTGTGTCAGGGACAGGTCCATGTTTTCCGAGATCAACAGGCTCAGGCCATACAGGGCCATGAAGCCGAGCAGCGGCTTCCAGATATTGCTGCGCAAGCGCGTCGCAGGAATCTGGTGCAAGGCCAACTGCAGCATCAGGATCAGGATCAGCGCCACACCGAAGAATTTGCTGCCGGAAAACGCGTTGTCCTTGAACAGGCCTTCGAACGGGAGCAGCGCGGCAATGCCCAGCAAACCCCAAGTGGGCTTGCGGTACAGCATGGCAACGCCCACGAGCCCAAGCACCGCACCCGGTGCGAGAAACGGATAAGGACTGGCCAGCAATGCCAGGCACACCAGCCCCAGCAGACTGACGATCGAGAGCGGGACGATCATGGCCGAGCCTCCCGTGCCGTGCGGATATAAAGTTGTGACCAGCGTTCGGCCAGCGTGCGCAGGTCATAGCGGTCGCTTTGGGTACGGCGCGCGTTGTCGGCGAGGATTCGCGCCAGGGGCGGTTCGCTGTACAGCGTTTCGATCTGGCGTGCCAGCTCCTCGCTGTCGGCCGGCGTGGCGAGCAGGCCGTTGTGACGGTCCTGCAGGATATCGGGAATACCGCCGACGCCGAACGCCACCACCGGCACGCCGGCCTGCATGGCTTCGAGCAGGATCATCGGCGTGCCTTCGGTGCGCGAGCTGATCACCAGCGCATCGAGGCGGCTCCACCAGTCGTCCATGTCGGTCTGATAGCCGGGCAACTCGATGCGCGTTGGCAGCCCGGCATCGGCGATGCGTTTGAGCAACGGCTGGCGTTCCGGGCCATCGCCGAGCATCACCGCGTGCAAGGACGCATGGCGCTGGCACAGCGGGATCATCGCGTCGAGGAACAGGTCCGGACCTTTTTCGCTGCTCAAGCGGCCGACGTAGCCGACCCGCCAGCGTTGCCTGTCGTCGCGATGGGGCAGCGGCGTCGTGGCGGCTGGCAAACCGTTGGGAATCACGTCGAGCTTGTCCGCGTTAACGCTGGCCTGGCGGTGCAGCGCGGCGATGCTTTCGGCCACGCAAACCACACGCTTGACCGGCGCGGTGCGGCACAGTTGCAGGCTCAGCCACGTATAGAACCGCTGCTTGGGACTGCGTGGCGTGAAGCCGTGCTGGGTGATCACCAGCGGCAGGCGCAGCATCGTGGCCGCGGCCCAGCCGAACAACAGGCCCTTGAAGTTGTGCGTATTGATCAGCGGTCGCTCGTCGCGCCGGTGCCGCAAATGCTGCAAGAGCTCGGCCCAATTGGCGCAATGGCAGCAATCGACCCCGGCCTGGCGGAACCGCGTGATCAACGTCGGCGGCGCCGCCAGGAACACCACTTGATGCTGGCCGGGCGTCGCCAGGCAATGATCGAGCAACATCCGCTCGGCCCCATAGAAGCCGCCGCTGTCGAGCAGATGAATGATCGACAGGGGGCTGTCTTGGCGGGACGGGCCGAACGGCGCGTTCAATTTTTCACCCAATGGACAAGGCTGGGCACGCTCCAGTTGCGGTGCGGGTTGATCTGTTCGGGCGATTGCTCGTTGATCACCAGCAGCACCGGCAGATCCAATTGGTGGCTGATTTGCGCAGGGTGCTTGAAGCGATGGTCGAAGAACTCACGCACATAGACCAGGGCGATCGCCAGCAGCAGGCCGCTGAACAGGCCGAAGGCGATGATCAGCACCGGCTTGGGAAACGCTGCGGCGGTCGGTTCGAACGGCGGGCTCAGGACCCGGGCATTGGACAGGTCGTTGTCCAGTGAACGGGCGGAACTGGCTTCGGCGAAGCGTTGGGCATAGGTGGAGAACGCCGCGTGGAGCGCGTTGATCTCGGTGTCCATTTGCCGCAGTTTGCTCTGGGTTTCCTGCAACTGGTGGATGCGGTCCTTGAAGGCGGCGATGCGTTCGACTTTCTGATTGATCACCGAGCTGACCACCGCCAGGTCGGTGGTGCGTTCCTGGATGCGGTTATTCACCACTTTCAGGAATTGCTGGCGGGTACGCATGATCTGCTCGCGCGCCAGCAACATCGGTTCGCTGCTGGGCTGGAAAATCGCCAGGTCGTTCATGTAGCGGCTGACCTGGCTGGTCAATTGCTCACCCAATTGCCTGATTTCCCTGTCCTCGAAGGCGATGTTGTCCACGGTGGTGGTGAAGGTGAAGGGGAAGGTGTAGTCGTTGAACCGCGAACTGTTCGCCGCCGCCAGGCTGGTCTTGAGGTAATCGAGCCAGCGTTGGCTTTGCAGCAGGCGATCCTGGTACAGGTTCAGGGCCTGCTCTTCGGTGTTGATCGCATTCAAGCGGAACGTGATTTCTTCCTTGGGATCGGAAGAACCAACGCCCTCGAGCAGCGTCAGCCGGTTGCCTTCCAAACCGTCAAGGCGCGTCTGGTACTGGACTTTCTTCTGCTCGTAGAACGTCTGGGGCAACTCGATCGACTGCAAGTCCTGGCGGCCGGTGAGGTAGTTCTGCAGCAGTTGCCCCACGAACCGGGTGCCCTGGGCCGGATCACCGAAGCTGTAGACAATGGAGATCACGTTGGAACCGGGCAGGGTCTCGATCTTCAGGTTTTCGATCGCCTCGTCGGTCAGCGTGTCGAGCACCGTGTCGCGCACGGGGTCGACTTCAAGCCCCAGGCCGTCACGCACCGGGTTGATGACGTATTCGCGCAGCGGCTGGGTGATGTAGCGCTTGAACGGTTCGCTCACCCATTTGTTGAGGACGCCCGGGCTTGGGGTGTATTCACCCTGGTCGCGCAGGGTCTTGATGGTTTCGCGAATCAACGCCGGCGAGCGCAGGATGTTGCTCTCGGTTTCCATGTCCGCCAGGGATGGCGGAACGAACGTCGCGTTTTCCTGGTTCAGCGAAGTCGTGGCATCGCCTTGGGAGAGCTTTTTCGACTGGACGATCACCTGGGCGGTGATGTCGAAGCTCTGCTTGAGCATCAACGGCAGCACCAGGGCGATCACGGCGAAAATCAGGAAGACGCGCTTCACCCACTGCTTGTTGGCGAAGAAGATCCTGAAGAACTCGTGCAGGTAGTTTTCCTTGGGATTCATGATCATTCACCCGGGTCAGTTGCCGTTGCTGTTGTTGTCGAGGTCATAACCGAAGCTGACGCCAACGCCCTGGAACAGCACCACGTCGGCCAGTTGCCGGGCCATTTCACCGGCTTTGGCCAGGCCGGTCTTGGGTACGAAGAGCATGTCTTCCGGTTGCAGGTAGGCGATCTGCGACGCATCGCCGCTCAAGGCTTTTTCCACGTCGTAATGACGGGTTTCGACCTGGTTGCCGTTGCGGCGCATGATCACCACCGAGTCGAGCCGGGCCTTGACGTTGGTGCCGCGGGCCAGGGTCAGCGCCTCGAGGACCGAGATGGGCCGGCGGATCGGGTAGGAACCGGGTTGGGCCACTTCGCCCAGCACATAGATCTCGTTGCCGGCGGTGGACTTGAGCAGCACGTCGACGGTCATGTGGCCTGGCAACTGGGCGTAGCGCTCGTTGAGGAAGGTCTCCAGCTGGGTAACGGTCATGCCTTGCAACGGCACGGAACCGATTTCCGGGAAGGCGGCGTAGCCATCCCGGCCCACGATGATCTCCCGGCTCATGCCCGTGGCCGGGTGGATCAAGGTGTTGCGCAAGTTCGCCTCACCGGACATCGGGCTGGTCACCAGGACGCTCAATTGGTTGCGGTTGGGTTGGAACAGCATCTTCTGGTTGTAGGCACGCTGCACTTCCAGGCGCGCCTCGTCGGTGGTCAGGCCGGCGACTTTCACCGAGGTGTTGGCACCCGGCAGTTCGATAGTGCCGTCGGGCATCACCTGTTGCGTGCCGTTGAGCTGGCTGGCGGCGGTGAAGTTCAGGGCAACCTGGTCGCCCGGCTGCACGCGATAAGCCTGGGACGAGGTCGTGTCGATGTGAAAAATCACATCCAGCACGTCCTGCGGCCGCAGCGTCTGTTCGACCCGGGGCATGTCGGTGGCCTGGGCATTGGCCGGCGCGGCCGTGAGGATCTGCACCGGCATCGTCGTGTTTTCGTTGTGGCTGGAGCAACCGGCAAGCGGCAGCAACAGCAGGACAAGCATTCTGGCGTTCATCTCGTCATCCTTTTGCAGGCTTAAAGGTTGTTGTAGAGCCACTTCGGCATGTAGTACTTGCGGCGGTTGAACACGCTGCCGACGACCTTCGCGCCGGCCTGGACCAAGCGCTGCCGCGCGGCCTGGGCGACTTCCCAGCGGGTGTCCTCGCCGCGTACCACCAGCACCACGCCGTCCACCTGGGTACTCATGACCAGGGTGTCGGTGGCCGAGTACACCGCGTCGGCGTCGATCACCACGAAGCGGTATTGCGTCGCCAGTTGCCGGAACAACGGACGCAGTCGCTCGGGACTCAGGCGTTCGGCGTTGTGCCCGAGACGACCGTTGGGCAGCACGTCGAAGGGCAGGCTGGAAATCTGCACCACACAGTCTTGCAGCAGGGGCGGGGCGAGGCTGTTGAACAGCAGGTCGCTGAAACCGCGCTCTTTTTGCAACGACAGTTGTTGGCTGAGGTTATGCGGCGACTGGCTTGCGTCCACCAGCAGCACGCGACCGTTGCTCATCTGCGCCAGCTGGGCAGCCAGCGCCATGGCACTGGTGCTCGTGCCGGTGCCGGTGTTGGCGGCCGTCAGTAGAAGGATCCGCAGATCCGGGTCGAGCACGGTCGAGGTCAGGTTGGTCTCGCTCGGGCTGGCTATGGTCAGGATATTCGTCGAACCGTCCATTTAACTCGCTCCGTGGCCGCTGAAAACTTTGAAGGGGGTGATCATCAGGATCTTCAAATCCAACAGCAGGCTCTGCTCGGCGATGTAGCTGAGGTCCAGTTCCACGCGCTGGTCGAAGTCGATATTGCTGCGCCCGGAGATCTGCCACAGGCCGGTGAGGCCGGGGTAGATGCTCAGGCGCACAAGATGGTTGTCCTTGTAGCGATAGGCGTTGAACGAGGTGGGCCGGGGGCCGACCAGGCGCATGTCACCGGTCACTACGTTGATCAGGTTGGGCAGTTCGTCGAGGCTGCTGCGTCGCAGGAACCGGCCGATGGGGGTGATGCGCGGATCGTTGTCGATCTTGAAGTCGATGGCGTCGGCGCCGTGCTTGTTCAGGTGGCGCAACGACTCTTTCAGGGCTTCGGCGTCGGCGACCATGGTGCGGAATTTGTACATGCCAAACACGCGACCGCGATAACCGGTGCGTTTTTGCACGAACAGCACCGGGCCAGGGCTGGAAAACTTGACCAGCAATGCCAGGCCCAGCAGAACCGGGGCGAGCAGCACCAGGATCGCCAGTGCGCCGAGGCAGGCCACCACCCGATTGGTCCGCGAGACCGTCCAGGGCCGACCGCCGTCGCGACCGGTCAACCAGCCGCGACCTTGGCGGTGAATCGCCGCGTCCAGGCGTCGGCGGTGCTCGGGGTCGACACGTTTGTCGCGTCCGAAGGCGCTGATCGGGATGCCTTGTTCATGTCGGGTCATAGACTCCTCCGCTGAGATTCGGCCGCAAGCGGCGCGTGGACGATGGGGTGCGCGTAGTAATCGAGGAACCAGTCGACGAAGCGACCCAGGCCGTCGTCCAGTTCGATGCGCGGTTGGAAACCGGTGGCCCGGGCCAGGTCGCTGGCATCGGCGCAGGTGTTGAGCACGTCCCCCGGCTGCAGGGGCAGCAGCTCGATCCGGGCCGTGCGGCCCAGGTGTTTTTCCAGCAGCGCGACATAGGTCCGCAGCGCCACCGGGTGCTGTCCGCCAATGTTGTAGAGGCACCATGGCGCCAGGCTGGTGGCCGGGTCTGGTTGCTCGCGATTCCAGTCCGGTATCGGGCGAGGCGGGCGTTCGACCAGCCGGGCGATGCTCTCGACGATGTCGTCGATATACGTGAAGTCGCGTGCATGCTCGCCGTGGTTGAACAGTCGCAACACCTGGTTTTCGGTGATGGCCTTGGCGAACTGGATCGGCGACATGTCCGGCCGCCCCCAGGGGCCGTACACGGTAAAAAACCGCAGGCCGGTGCAAGGGATGCCGAACAGGTGGCTGTAGCTGTGGGCCATCGATTCGTTGGCCTTTTTCGTCGCCGCGTACAACGACAACGGATGATCCACGCCGTCCTGCACCGAATAGGGCGTGCGCTGGTTGGCGCCGTACACCGAGCTGGAAGAGGCGTAGATCAGGTGCTTGACCGGGTGATGGCGGCAGCTTTCGAGAATGTTCAGGAACCCGCCGAGATTGCTGTCGACATAGGCGCGGGGATTTTCCAGCGAATAACGCACGCCGGCCTGGGCGGCGAGGTGAATCACCACGTCCGGGCGACGGAGCTGGAACAATTCATCGATCGCCGACGCGTCTGTCAGGTCGATGTGCGCCAGTGGAAATTCCCCGACCTGGTCCTTCACCCATGCCACGCGGTCGTGCTTGAGTTGCGGGTCGTAGTAGTCGTTGAAATTGTCCAGCCCGCACACGTCGTGGCCGTCGCGCAGCAACCGCAGCACGCAATGGGCGCCGATGAAACCGGCCGCGCCGGTCACCAGGATGTTCACGCTTGTGGCCCCGGGACGCTGGGCACGGTGTGCCGCAGGCCGATGCCGCGATACAGCAGCCCGGCAGCGGCCAGGTGCTCGGGGTTGTACAGGTTGCGGCCGTCGATGATGACCCGGGCGCGGAGCTTGCCGGCCAGGAAATCGAAATCCACCACGCGGAAATTCTTCCATTCCGTGCAGATCACCAGGGCATCGGCGTCTTCCAGCGTGTCATCGCGGGTCGCGCACAGGTTCAAGTCTTTGCGGTAGCCATACAGGCGCCGGCATTCGGACATGGCTTCCGGATCGTAGGCATGGACTTTCGCGCCTTCGCGCCACAGCGCTTCCATCAGGTAGCGGCTGGGCGCTTCACGCATGTCGTCGGTGTTGGGCTTGAAGGCCAGGCCCCAGATGGCAATCGACTTGCCGGCCAATCCGTCGGGGAACTGCTGGGCCAGTTTTTCGAAGAGAATGTGCCGTTGGCTGTCGTTCACATCAGTGACGCTGCGCAGCAGGCGCAGGGGCATGCCGCTTTGTTCGGCGGTGTGCAGCAAGGCCCGCAGGTCCTTGGGAAAGCACGAGCCGCCAAAACCGCAGCCCGGGTAGATGAAGTGATAGCCGATGCGCGGGTCCGAGCCGATGCCCTTGCGCACGGCCTCGATGTCGGCGCCCAGGCGTTCGGTGAGGTTGGCCAGTTCGTTCATGAAACTGATGCGGGTGGCGAGCATGGCGTTGGCGGCGTACTTGGTCAGCTCCGCGCTGCGGTTGTCCATGAACATCAGTTTTTCGTGGTTGCGGCAGAACGGCGCGTAGAGCTCGCTCATCTGATCCCGCGCCAACTGATCGCCGGTGCCGATGATGATCCGGTCCGGGCGCATGCAATCGGCCAGGGCGCTGCCTTCCTTGAGGAATTCGGGGTTGGAGACGACGCGGACATTCAGCTGTTTCAGGCCACGCCGCGCCAAGGCCTGGCGAGCGCATTCGGCGACTTTGTCAGCCGTGCCGACCGGCACCGTGGACTTGATGATCAGGGTGCGATCGCTGTCCATGAAATCAGCGATTTGCCGGGTGACCGCCAGCACATGGCTCAAGTCCGCCGAGCCGTCTTCATCGGCGGGCGTGCCGACGGCAATGAAGATCAGTTCGCCATGGTTCACCGCATCGCTGGCCTGGGAGCTGAACGACAGGCGTCCGGTCTTGATGTTGTCTTCGAGCAGGCCGGACAGTCCCGGCTCGCTGATCGGCGGTACCGCTTGCTGCAATTGACGGATCTTGTTCGGGTCAATGTCGACGCACAGGACGCGGTGCCCGACATCGGCCAGCGCCGCCGCCTGTATCAGCCCTACATACCCCGTTCCAAATACGCTCACGTCCATCTTTCGCGCGCCTCGTAAACCGATTGATGTAACTCGGATGAAACTGTTTAGAGGGGTATAGCGCAGGTTCTGAAAAGCGTGTCAGCAAAATGACAGTTG
Source organism: Pseudomonas sp. HB05 (assembly GCF_016756915.1). Taxonomy (NCBI): domain Bacteria; kingdom Pseudomonadati; phylum Pseudomonadota; class Gammaproteobacteria; order Pseudomonadales; family Pseudomonadaceae; genus Pseudomonas; species Pseudomonas sp. HB05. The sequence continues at coordinate 178,115 of NZ_JAESPG010000010.1, read as the reverse complement.
TCAGTGTTGGCAAACTCGAGAGATTGGGGCTTTTTGATATCAAGTCATTGACAGACTTGGATAAGTGCCGTTTTTAAAGGGTGATATCGCTGTTTAACGAGGCGATGAACGGTATATATCCATAGTTTTTTATATTTTATGGGTGTCAAAGGTGTCATTTTCGGGCTAACTTTTTTTTGACGCTCTGGCCGTTCGTCCAGTTTCTTGCGCTTTGAAAACCCGCTGCTAGTGTGCAGAAAGCGAACCCTCCATTGCTGCGCGACGCCGTCGAGAAACCATGACCCGATACCTCAAGGAAGTGCTGCTGGTGCTGTACCTTTTCCGGGGGCATGACTTGTACCTGGAGCGTCTGGCGGCCCTGGGTTTTGGTCTTGCAACGGTGCTGTTTGGCGCGATGTTCCTGGCCTTGGTGCTGGCGCTATGGATGACCGCCTACATTCGTCCGGCGTTGGTAAGGCATCTGTTTGCCCTGGCGATGTTTGTCTCGGCGGTGTTCTTCGAGACGTACATGCGGGTGACCGACAGCTACCTGACCTACAGCCAGTTCGTCTCGCTGGTGTATTCCGGTGGTTTTATCCAGGAGGCGGCCTATCAATATCGCGAGGTCATCATCAGCGCGGTGGCCGGCGGTGTGTTGCTGTTGTTGGGCATCGCCCTCAAACCGCGACGTCGGCTACCGCTGCCCGGCTACGTGCCGATCGTCGCGCCCGTGTTGGGCGTGCTGCTGCTCAGCGCTGTGCTGTTCGTGCGAGCGGGCGAGGGCGCGCGCGGCCTGCCGGTGATGTACACGCCGCTGGCCTATCTGAACCTGTTCATCTACGAGACGTTGCACAACACCGTCGGGCCTCGGGAGCCGGTCAGTCTCGCCCGGCAATCTTCTCCGATCAACCACGATATCGTGCTGATCATCGACGAAAGCATTGCCGGCAACTACCTCGACATCAACACCCCGTCCGGCGTCTCCACTGGGCTGAAGACACCGCCCCCCGGCGTCGACATTTTCAATTATGGCTACGCGGCGTCTGTTGCCAATTGCAGCGCCGACACCAACGTTACCCTGCGTTATGGCGGCACCCGAGGCGACTACGTGCGCATCAACAGCACACAACCGTCGATCTGGCAGTATGCCCACCAGGCCGGGTTGCGCACTGTCTATATCGATGCCCAGCGCACCGGCGGCAATCTGCAGAACCTGATGACCGAGCTGGAAAAAAAAGCGATCGATCAATTCGTCCAATTCGACCAGACCCGCGTACGCGACCGGGACATGGCGGCCGTGGCGAAGCTGGTCGAGTTGCTGGGTAACGACCGGGCCGAGTTGGTGGTGATCAACAAGGTCGGCGCGCATTTTCCAGTCCATGACAAATACCCCGATGACTTCATGACCTACCGTCCGGCCTTGCCACGCGGGCAGTTCCAAGACGTGAGCGACACCGGCAGCCGCGATGGTTTCAACGGCGAGAAAGGCGATTGGGCGCTCTACCGCAACGCTTACCAGAACACCTTGCTGTGGAACGTCGGCGAATTTTTCCAGCGACTTTTCCGTGAAGGCAACCTCACGAACGCCGTGCTGATCTACACCTCCGACCATGGCCAGGACCTCCACGAACGCGGCAACCCCGGGCTCAACACCCACTGCGGTGGTGATCCGGTGGAGGAAGAAGGGCTCGTGCCGCTCGTCGTGATCCAGGGCCGCCAACTGCAGACGCTGGACTGGCGCGGCACCTTGGCACAGAACAAGGATCGCTCCAGCCACTACAACATCTTCCCGACGCTGCTGGAGTTGATGGGCTACGACCCGGCCGGGATCATGGCCCACTATGGCAAGCCATTGAACCAACCGACCGAAGACGACTTCACCTTCAACTACCGCTTCAATGCCCGGCTGGGGGCCAAGCCGGCCTGGAAACATATCGACCTGGACAGCATCGTCACACCAGGGCCGGTGAAGACCGAAGTGGCGGCGGGGCAGTGAGGATCGACCATGGTTGATCCAGCGCCATGACTGAAGGGGCCGCGCACCACAGATCCCTTGTGAGCGAGCTTGCTCGCGATGAGGTCAGCCCATTCAAAATCTTCATCGACTGTCACACCGCCATCGCGAGCAAGCTCGCTCCCACAGTTGGACACTAGACCAAGCATCTTTTGGAACTCTCACAACCCTCTGAACCTCCGCTATCCTGACGCCTTCGCCGATCTGCCCCGAGTCTTGCCCATGCTGGAAGTCCGCAACGTCTTCAAGAGCTACGCCACGCCCCAAGGCCCGCTGCCCGTGTTGCAAGGTGTCGACCTCACGCTGCCCCCGGGCAGCAGCCTGGCGCTGATGGGTGAATCGGGCAGCGGCAAGAGCACCTTGTTGCACTTGGTCGCCGGCCTGGACAAAGCGGACCGAGGTAGCATCCGTAGCGGTAACTACCAGCTCGACGGCATGAGCGAGCACCAACTGGCCAATTGGCGACGCACGGAAATCGGCCTGGTGTTCCAACAATTCAACCTGATCAGCAGCCTGTCGGTGGATGACAACCTCGCCTTCCAGGCGCGCCTGTGTGGGCGTTTCGATGCTGGCTGGCAGGCGCATCTGGTGCAGCGACTCGGACTGACAGACCTGCTGCGGCGCTATCCCGAACAACTTTCCGGCGGACAGCAACAACGGGTGGCGCTGGGCCGGGCGCTGGCTTCACGGCCACCCTTGCTGTTGGCCGACGAGCCGACCGGCAGCCTCGACGAAGCCACCAGCGACGAAGTGCTGCAATTGCTGTTGGAATTGCTCGACGGCAGCCCCACCAGCCTGTTGATGGTCACGCACAGTCAACGAGTAGCGGCGCGCCTCGCGCATCGTGTGGTGCTGCAAGGTGGCCGTTTGGCACAGGCGGTCCAGGCCTGATGGTTTTTCGCCAGACGCTCAAGGCCCTGCTCAGCCACTGGCGACGACACCCGGTGCAATTCTTCAGTGTGCTGACCGGGCTCTGGCTGGCCACCAGCCTGCTCATCGGCGTCCAGGCACTGAACAGCCAGGCTCGCGACAGCTACGCCCGGGCCAGCCAGTTGATCGGTGGCGAACCCCAGGCCAGCCTGAGCGCGCCGGGTGGCGGCACCTTCGCGCAGCAATGGTTTGTCGACCTGCGTCGCCAAGGCTGGCCCGTGTCGCCGGTGTTGCAGGCGCGGGTGACGCTCAAGGGGCACGAAGAGCAGCGGCTGCAAGTGATGGGCATTGACCCGGTGTCGCTGCCGCCGGGTTCGGCCGTGGCGGGACAGGCCCGGGAAATCGATGAAGTGGTGGAGTTCTTCACCGGTGCCGGGCGTACCTGGATCGCCCCCTCGACCTTGCAAGCCCTGGGGCTGAAGGAGGGCGACAGGCCTCGCACCGTCGGCGACCAGGCCTTGCCGCCCTTGCATGTGCAACCCGACATGGCGCCGGGCGTGTTGTTGATGGACATCGGCTTCGCCCAGCAACTGCTGGGTTTGCCGGAGCAGGTTTCGCGATTGCTGCTGCCCGCCACGTTCACGGCCACTTTGCCCGAGGCATTCAACGGCCTGTTGCAATTCAAGCACGCGGACGAGGAAAACAACCTGTCGCGCCTGACCGAAAGCTTCCATTTGAACCTCGACGCGCTGGGGTTCCTGTCGTTTGTGGTGGGGTTGTTCATCGTTCATGCGGCCATCGGCCTGGCGCTGGAACAACGCCGCAGCCTGTTGCGGACCCTGCGGGCCTGCGGCGTCAGCGCGCGGGTGCTGATCACCAGCCTGGCGCTGGAGCTGGGCGCGTTGGCCTTGTTGGGCGGCGTGGCTGGCGTGCTCAGTGGGTATTGGCTGGCGAGTCTGTTGCTGCCCGATGTGGCGGCGAGCCTGCGGGGCCTGTACGGCGCGCAAGTGCCCGGGCAATTGAACCTCAGCCCCTGGTGGTGGCTGGGCGGGATTGGCCTGGGCCTGCTCGGTGCGCTACTGGCCGGGGCCCAGAGTCTTTTGCGCGCTGCACGCCTGCCTCTGCTGGCGCTGGCCAATCCCCAGGCCTGGCACCAGGCCCATGCGCGATGGCTGCGGCGCCAGGGAGCGGTGGCGACATTGGCCGCGCTGATCGCCGTGTCGGTGCTGGTCCGGGGCGACAGCCTGGCGAGCGGTTTTGTCTTGATGACGACGTTGTTGCTGGGCGCGGCGCTGGCTTTGCCGGTGCTGCTCAATGGGGTGTTGAACCGGTTGTTGCGTGGCAGCCGTTCGGTGCTCGGGCAGTGGTTTCTCGCTGATTGCCGCCAGCAATTGCCCACGCTGAGCCTGGCGCTGATGGCGTTGCTGCTGGCGTTGGCGGCGAACATCGGCGCCGGCAGCATGACCTCCGGTTTTCGCCAGACGTTCAGCGATTGGCTGGAGCAACGATTGACCGCCGAGTTGTATATCAGCCCGCAAACGCCAGCCCAGGCGGACGAGCTGTACGACTGGCTCAAGCAACAACCGACGGTCACCGCCGTGCTGCCCAACTGGCAGGTGTCGATTCCCTTGCAAGGCTGGCCGACGGATATTTTCGGCATCATCGACCATGCTTCCTATCGCCAGCACTGGCCGTTGCTGGAGTCGACCGACGGCCAGGCGTGGGAGCAACTGGCCGGCACCGACACGCTGATGCTCAGCGAACAACTGGCCCGGCGCCTGAAAGTGCGGATCGGTGATCGATTGACCCTCCCGACCCCACAAGGTCCGTGGGCGCCGCGCATCGTCGGAATCTACGCCGACTACGGCAATCCCAAGGGCCACGTGTTGATCAACGCGAAGCACCTGCTGGCGCACTGGCCGCAGCTCACGCCGTATCGTTTCAACCTGCGCATCGAACCGTCGAAGATCCCACCCTTGCTGGCGGCGTTGCAAAACCGGTTCAACCTCGACGACAGCCGCATCGTCGATCAGGCCCGGCTCAAAGGCTGGTCAACCCAAGTGTTCGAGCGCACCTTTGCCGCCACCGCCGCGCTCAACAGCCTGACCCTGGCCGTAGCCGGGGTGGCGTTGTTCATCAGCCTGTTGACCCAGAGCCAGAGCCGCCTCGGCCAATTGGCACCGCTGTGGGCAATAGGCGTCACGCGGCGGCAATTGATGCTGCTCAACCTTGGCCAGACCTGGCTGCTGGCGCTGCTGACCTTGTTATTGGCCGTGCCGCTGGGCATTGCCCTGGCCTGGTGCCTGGATGCGGTGATCAATGTGCAGGCCTTTGGCTGGCGCCTGCCGTTGCGGGTCTTTCCGTTGCAACTGGCGCAACTGCTGGCCTTGGCGATGCTCGCCACGCTGCTGGCATCGGCCTGGCCGCTGTACGCGCTGTACCGCACGCAGCCGACGGATTTGCTGAGGACGTTTGCCCATGAAGATTAGAGTCGGCCTGATGCTCCTTGCATTGCTTGCCGGTTGTGATGACTCGACGCCGCCGGAAAAGGGTTTTGCCGGTCTCGGCACCCACACCGTTGCGTTCACGCCCGTGGTGCCCGGGCGCGTGTTCAGCTTTCCAGCCGATCACGGTGTTCATGAAGGTTTCCGCATCGAATGGTGGTACATCACCGCTAATCTCAAGGACGCCGAAGGGCGGGATTTCGGCGTGCAGTGGACGTTGTTCCGCAGCGCCCAGGATCCTGCGGTGCAGGGCAGTGGCTGGCGCAACCAGACGATCTGGCTCGGCCACGCCGCCGTGACCTCCGCCAGCGTCCACCATGCCGCCGAGCGCTACGCCCGGGGCGGCGTCGGGCAGGCCGGGGTGCGGACTACGCCTTTCGATGCCTGGATCGATGATTGGCAATTGACGACTCAAGCCACTGGCAATGATCCCCTGGCGGCGATGCAGCTCAAGGCGCGTGACGCACACTTCAACTATGAACTGCAGCTCAGGTCGACGCGTCCGCTGGTCCTGCAAGGCGACCAGGGTTTCAGCCAGAAATCCGCGCAGGGCCAGGCGTCGTATTACTACAGCCAGCCGTTTTTCCAGGCGAGTGGTCATCTGGAAATCGACGGCCAGCGCTACGAAGTCAGCGGCCCAGCCTGGCTTGACCGTGAGTGGAGCAGCCAGCCGCTGACGGAAAACCAGACCGGATGGGACTGGTTTTCGCTGCACCTGGAAAGCGGCGAACAGGTGATGCTCTATCGCATGCGCCATAAGGAAGGCGCACCGTATCTCACGGGAACCTGGATCGATGCCCATGGCCAGGCGACGACGTTGCATGCCGACGAAATCAGCCTCGCGCCGCTGGACACCGCCAAGGTCGCGGGGCGCGCGATGCCGGTGCGCTGGTCGGTCAAGATCCCCGGCAAACAGCTCGACATTACCACCCGGGCGCTGAATCCCGGGGCTTGGATGAACCTGCGCATTCCCTACTGGGAAGGGCCGGTGCAACTGAGCGGCAGTCACGGCGGGAACGGCTATCTGGAAATGACCGGCTATTGAGAATCGCCGGAACTCCCCGCATCCGTCGCCCCTCATAGCTTATGAATGCCTCGCGGGAGTCCTTCATGAGCGATGACCTCAAACCACCGTCGCTGGCCGATTGGCAGCGACTGTTCGACGACAAGGCTTACTTCCAGCAGTCGCCCGACGCTCATTTCACCGAGCTGATGCGGCTGGCTGACGATCTGTTCGGCCTGGGAGAGATTGACCTGGACCGCTGGCAAGAACTGAAGACCAGAGCCGAGGAACTTCACCAGCGCTCGCCGGATGCCAACGTCGCAGCGGAAGTGGCAGACCCCGACGCCTGATCTTATGGCGGCCCTTTCGCGAGCAGGCTCGCTCCCACAGAAGAATGCATTCCAATGTGGGAGCGAGCCTGCTCGCGAAAAGGACAACTCGGTCCTGGATTAAAACGCCATCGCCGCCATGCAATCCCACGCCAGCAGTTGGCACTACAGCAGAAGGAATTCAAGATGAAGCCCACATCAGACCCATCCGAACACAACCCTGATAAGCCGGCCATGCCTGGTGAAGTGGAGCGGGACAACGACGCGTTGCGCCCCAACGACCCGGCCAAGCGTGAGCAACGCCACGGTAATCCCGATGCGCAGGAAACCGATGCGCAGAAAACGGCCCGGCGCGATTGAAGTTGTTGGCGGGGGAGGGCAAGGATTCCTTGGCCCATGGCGTGAAAAATTATTTAAGTGGGGCTCACGGACATCCCGCGCAAGCTCCACTATTATTGTCTGCGTTCGCCCAGTGTCAGGCTCTTTACCAGTGCATGGAATGCCGAGGCCGTCGCACTGGGCGAACACCTGTGTGACTTAGCCGGCGACCGGTGAACGCCAGTCGTCGGAGCCGGACGTGCCGCTGACTTCATGGGTCCAGGTGATCTTGCGATACGTGAAGTGGACATCCTCCAGATGGGTGAAGTGGCTGTTGTTCGGGTCCTGGCAGTTGAGCATGTAGTCCTTCATGTCAACGATGATCGCGTCTTCCAGGGTGGTGGTGTAGTAGTGCTCCTGGGTGCCTGCGGCTGATGTGCGAAACCACTGGATTTCGACCTTGGTCAAGCGTTCACCGCTGGTCAGTGCGGCGAGCAGCAACGGCGAGGCCTTGTCGAAAACCTTGGTGATGACCAGTGGCTTGTGCACGCGCTGACCGGTTGGCTGGCCCGACTGGGCATCGCGCGGGATGATCACCTGATGCTCGAAGCCTTGCACCATGACCTGGTCTTCATGACCTTCCTGATAGGTGTTGCCCACCGAGTCGGCGGTAAACGCGCCGGCAGTGATCAGACCTTGTTTGGTGCCTTCGATGGACATGTAAGCGGGGGTAGCCAATGGATGCTCTCCTTGCGGAATAATCTGAAAGCCCGGGTCGCGAATCGTCCCGAGGCTGCCTGAGTTATCAAGAGCTGTGCCATTCGCTAAAAAACCTCTATAAATCAGTGGCTTGGTGAAGCGGCGCTGTCGAATCCGACATCAAGCGCCGGACATTCACGCAATGGACTGCGCCGTGTATCCCCGTCGATTGCACACTGCGCTGGGGCGGCTGAAACGGCGACAAGCGCTGGATTGAAGCCAGCGCCCCGTGCAACTTCTTGCGCCGTCTTGCCTTCGGCTTTTCTACGCACCCAACGCAGACATGCACTCATCGATGGAGCGCTGCTGTGTCGCGGCGTACAGCGCCAACTCATCGATGGTTGTTCGTCCCAGTGCGGTTTCGAATGCCTGCCGATTGGACTGTCCGGCATAGTGGCTCTGGGCGGCATCGCCGAGGTTCGACTGGAAAATACCGGCGGCGCTGACTGGCAGGAAATCTTCGTACACCAAGGGCTCTGCGCGCAGGCATTGCTGTTCCAACAAGTACTCCAGTGTGAGCGGTTTGGCCAACGTGCCCTTGGCGGCCAGGCCTTTCGATGTCGGAAAGTAGCGGAAGTACGCCAGTGCCTGCTGGCGTAACTCATCGAGGGTGTCCGGGAATTGGGCGAAATGTTCAGCCATCAACGCGTTGTAGCGTTGCGCGTTGGCTTCGTTGGGAAATTCCCCCAAGGCGTCCCGTGCGGCGTTGAGCAATTGATCGTACAGCGCACGACCTTTGGGCGTGAGGGCGGCGCCGCGTTGTTCGATCTCGCCGAAACGCGCGCTGTGGCTGCCCTTGGACTGAGGCGAGTCAGTAAACGCGACGGGTTCGTCGAGGGCCTTGAAGCTGGTCTGGCGCAGCAGGATCGGACACTGTCGGCGAGGTGGACCTTCGACCACGGCCTTCGGCGTGATGCCATGCCGCGGCATCTGGGCCTGGACGATGTCGATGTCCAGGGTGCGCGGCGTCAGGTGATTGATGTGTGGGCCCTTGAAGGCCACGACGTCGGCGATCAGCCGATGCTGGGCGCTGAGTTGTCGATATTGTTCGGCGGTGACCGTGGCGCTGTGGTGCCAGCGGAAAGTTTCCAATGCTTGCAGGACAAACTCGTCAGCCTGGTGCTCCGTCAGGCCACCCTGGCGCTCGGCCAGCTCAATGAGATCGAGGGCGTCGGCGGTGAAAATCTGCCGTTTGGCCAACACCGACTCGGCAAAGGTCCGAAGCTCGGTGTTTTCAATCAGCTCCAGGCGCAACAGCGAGGTGAAGACCCGGAACGGGCTTACTTGCAACGATGCCTCGTGAACAGCGCGAAATGCCGTGGAGTGCACCGGTACCCCGGCAGGCGTGAGGTCGTAATAGCCCACCGGCTCCATGCCCATCACCGCAAACAGGCGACCGAGCATCGCCAGCTCGGCGGCGGTGCCGACGCGGATCGCACCGTGGCGTTCCAAGTCCAGGCGCTCGAGCTCGCCGGTGCTGCGCAGGTGTTCGGCCAGCGGGGAGTCGTTTGCCAGCACCTGGGCGTTGGTCTGTTCCACCAGGTTCATCAGTGCGCCGTACAGCGGCACCTCGTCGCGGTACATGTCGGACATCGCCCTGGAAAAGCGTTGGCGGATCAAGTCGGGGCTGACGAAGCTCATCGTGAGAATTCCTGGCGAGGGCTGTGGGAAAGTTGAACGAAAGATCGCAGCCTTCGCCAATGCCGGCAAACGAAGAATCTTCAGGACTTCATTCTGCCAGGGACTGATCCGAAGGCTCCCGCCGAAGACGTCGTCGCAAGCAATCAAGCCTGCCTTGTGTTCACTGCCCCAATCCCCTCAGGAAATCCCGATACAACGCCGCCGTTTTCCCGGGTTTCTCTACCATCGGCATATGGCCGACGCCGTCCCAGATCTCCACCCGCAAATCGGCGATGCCCTTGCTCCAGACCGGCACGCTGCTGACGTCGATCAGCCGGTCCTTGCGCCCCCAAAGCAGCAACGACGGCGCGCGGATGTCGTTCAGGCGGGGCTCCATCGGTGGGCTGGCGCGAAAATCGACGAAGATTTCCGCCAGTTCTTCCCGGCGCTGTTCGTAACGCTCGGCCAGTGCCGCCAGCACCACGCTCGGCAACCAGGGCGGCGAGGCCATGGTCATGGCGTAGAACGGTGCGAAATCATCCCGCGAATACACCAGGAACGGGTTATGCCCAGCGGCCAGGTGGCGTTCCATGTCACTGGGTTGGGGGGCGGTGACGCCCGCCGGGTCGATCAGCGCCAGGGTCAGCACGCGGTCAGGTGAGGTCGCCGCCAGCCACGCCGCGAGGTGGCCGCCCATGGAATTGCCGATCACATGAACCTTGTCCAGGCCGCAGGCATCGAGCAGCTCGATCACCCGCCGGGCCTGGGTCGGAATGTCATAGCCGCCGCCAGCCTTGAAGCCGGTTTCGCCATGGCCGGCCAGGTCGGGAATCACCACGCGGTACTGGCTGACAAAATGCCGGGCGAAGCGCAGCCAGAGGTTCTTGTCGGCACTGTAGCCGTGCAGCATCAGGATGCTGCCGGACGCTTCATAAGGGCCACCTTGCCAGGTCGACACCGTCATTTCACTGATGGGCACCGTGATCTTGTGCAGCCGGTAAAGCCGCGCTTCCAGGGCCATGCCCAGGTCATACAGCACGTGGCCGATGCCCGGATACGTCAGCCAGCTCCAGGCGATGAACACGGCGAGGACCACCCACAACACCAGCATGTCGTTGCCCTCCATGGGTCACGTTGGATGTTGACCCGTCGATATGATCCGACGGATCAAGGTAAGTGAAGCTGAAACCTTGGAATATCGCGATGTCATGCAGGTGTCTGCTTTGATACGCGCTGTGTCGGACAACAATTCCCCTCCTCATGTATAGCCAAAATACGCGAAGAACTACGTTCGTCCGGTGGGATAAATACCCCTGCATGGAGTGATGGCTATTTGACGCCGCCCTGATAGACTCCCAACAACCCATCCCGGCGATCGGGAGACCGGCGGTGCAGAGGCCTCTATGCATAAGACGGGAAAAAAGGGACTCTCGCTGGCCAGGAGGCTGTATACATCGCGCATCCTAGGCCTGGCGCTGGGGTTGCTGGTGGTGAGTGTTGCCGTCCTGCCCCTCGACCCGGCGCCCTGGGTCTGGGGCTTCATGTTGTTTAACGGCTTGCTCTGGCCGCACGTGTCCTATCAATGGGCGCGTCGCTCGGCGGTGCCGTACCACGCCGAACACCGCAACCTGCTGATCGATGCTTTCCTTGGCGGCTTCTGGGTCGCCGCGATGCAATTCAATCCGCTGCCCACGGCCGTCACCCTGGCGATGATGGCCATGAACAATGTCGCTATCGGCGGGCTGCGTTTCCTGCTGGTCGGGGCCGCGGCCCAAGTGGCCGGCATTGCGATAGGAGGCGTGATTTTTCCGTTGAGCAGCGTGCCCATGACCAGCCCGGCGCAGCTCTATGCCTGCCTGCCGCTGCTGTGCCTGTATCCGCTGGCGCTGGGCTGGATCTGCTTTCGCCAGGCCTACACGCTCGGCCGGCAGAAGCGCGAATTGCTGGCCCTCAGTCGCACTGACAGCCTCACCGGGCTGCTCAACCATGGCGCCTGGAAAGATCGACTCGATGAAGAGTTCCAGCGTTGCCTGCGTCATCCATCGGACGGAATCCACGGCGCAATCGCGCTGATCGATATCGACCATTTCAAGGCCATCAACGACACCTACGGCCATGGCGCCGGCGACGTTGTGCTGCGCCAGCTCGGCAAGCTGCTCAGGCAAAACCTGCGGGCTGCCGACATTGTCGGGCGCTACGGTGGCGACGAGTTTTGCGTGATCCTGCCGGACCTGACCTTGCACAACGCGGTGCAGGCCATGGACGGTTTGCGCGAGCGCTTTGCCACGCTCGCCTATGAGCAGGATCCGGCCTTGAAAGTGAGCCTGAGCATTGGCCTGGCAGCGTTCAACCCGGCTTATGGCGATGCCAGTGCATGGCTCAACGACGCTGACCAGATGCTCTACGAAGCCAAGACTGGCGGGCGTAATCGGGTTGTCTGTCAGCGACATCGACCGGTGTTGGAGACGTCGACGGTCTAGAGCATTGGCGTTTTGTCGGGTAGGGTGCCCCTTGACTCCCTCAAGGGTACTTTCCCGACGAAACAAGGATGAACTCATGACCGTTATCGCTCGTCGCTCCCGTCTGGCCGTCAGTCTTGGCTTGAGCCTGGCCCTTGGCACCTTCGCCCCCGCTGTCTTTGCGCAGCCCCATCAGCAAGTGCTGGCCGATGCCGAGCAGTACAAGGGCGAGGCCCTGAAACTGCTGGAACGGCTGGTGAATATCGACTCCGGTTCCGGTTATGTACCGGGGCTGACCCAGGTCGGTGATATCGCCATTGATGAGCTGCAAAAGCTCGGCGCGACCATCGAGAAGGTGCCCAATTCGGACGGTACTCAACATGTCCTGGCGACGTTCAAGGGCACCGGCAAGGCGAAGATCTTGCTGATGGCCCACATGGACACGGTGTTCAAGGAAGGCTCCGCCGCCGAGCGGCCTTTTCATATCAAGGATGGCCGGGCCTACGGGCCGGGGGTGATGGACGACAAGGGCGGTATCGTCGCCGGCATCTATGCCTTGAAAGTGCTGAAAAACCTCGACTTCAAGAATTACGCGCAGATCACCTTCCTGCTCGACGCCAGCGAAGAAACCGGCTCGGACGCCGCCACCGACCTGATCAAGAAAACCGCCAAGGCCCACGACGTGACCCTGAACCTTGAACCGGGTCGTCCGGCTGACGGTCTGGTGGTGTGGCGCAAGGGCAGCGCAACGGCGCTGGTGGAGGTCAAGGGCAAGGCGGCCCACGCGGGTGTGGCGCCGGAGCTGGGGCGCAACGCGGCGATGGAGGCGGCGCATCAGATTCTGCAACTGGGCAAGCTCGGCGACGCGGAGAAGAAAACCACCATCAACTTCACCGTGCTCAAGGCGGGTGACCGGACCAACGTGATTCCCGACCAGGCCACGGCGAAGGCCGACGTGAGGGCGGCGGTGCCGGAAGAATTCGACCGCATCGAAAAAGACCTGGCCCGGGTGTCCAAGGACAAGTTGATCGCCGACACCGAAGTCACCACCAGCCTGCAGCGTGGCTTGCCGCCGATGCCGCAGACGAAGGAGTCGGATCGATTGATGGCCATGGCCCAGGGTATCTACGGCGAACTGGGGCGCAAACTCACCGAAGAAGGCAGCGGCGGGGCGGCGGACGCCAGCCTGTCGGCCGGGGTTGGCACGCCGACGCTGGATGGCTTTGGCATCGTCGGGGGTAACATTCACACCCCTGAGGAATACGCTGAAGTCGAGAGCGTGGTGCCGCGAATCTATTTGCTCTCGCGGATGATCATGGAATTGGCGGGGCGGTAGTGTGCTATGTCGTTCGGGGCGTTGGCCGGGAATAGGGCGAACGCCTCGAAACCCTGTGGGAGCGAGCTTGCTCGCGAAAACGATCGGTCTGTCGATCAAGTGTTGACTGACATACCGCCTTCGCGAGCAAGCTCGCTCCCACAGGGATGCGTTATGTCGAGGGACGGGCTTCGACGTTATCCAGCGCGCGATTCGCCAGCAGTCCGCTCAGTTCGACCAGTTGCAGGATGCCCAGGGCGACGTGCCGGCGTGAGCCGTCCAGGTCGAAGGCCAGGTCATTGATCATGGCGTTGGCCGAGGCCAGGGTTTCGCTGAGGTTGGCGAGGAGGGCTTCGGTGGTGATGCCGTTGATGAGGGTGAAGAGCTGGCCTGGATCGGTTTTCGGTGTGCTGGATTTGGGTTTCAGGTAGTAATCGAGGGCGCGGTCTGCTGCCGCTTTGTCGAGCGCTGCTGAGTCGGCTGGATCGTTGTCCGGCGGATTTGGGGTTGCTTTGAACATGATGAAACTCCGATGCGTTTGATGGAGCCATTACCCTCTCGCTACCAAACGGAGGGTGGTGGCCATACGAAGGTTGGTAGACCGGGCATCGGAGCCGGCGTCTCCGAAGAGACCCTGCGCAGGGCCACCATAAAGCGAAGCGCATTTCTGCACTTGCGAGAGGTGACGCTATGCACCGAAAGCCCGGGCTACCAAACCCGATCGCTGATTTTCAGCGACCGAGCAACAGTAAAGCCCACCCTCGAGGCGCACAAGCCGGCGGATTCTGGCGTAGTTGTAGGCAATGGCGCAAGAAGAGGGCGTTCCTTCCTACGCCAAGATTATCGACATAAACATCAGAGCTTTCGTGGCGAGGGGATTTATCCCCGTTGGGCTGCGCAGCGGCCCCCAAACCAGCCAACTCGGTATGTCAGAAAGATTGTGTTCACTGTTTTAGGGCTGCTGCGCAGCCCAGCGGGGATAAATCCCCTCGCCACATGACTGGCTTCGCTTTGGATTGCGAAGCTTTCTAATACACCCAAACCTCCACCCGCCGATTGCGAACCCGTCCTTCATCTTCACTATTGGCCGCCACCGGCATCAACGCGCCGAAACCGCGCACCTCACGCAACGCCACGCCGAATTTGACCAATTCACGCCGCACCGCCATTGCCCGCAGTTTGGACAGCAGGTCGGCGCGCGCTGGATCGTCCTTGGCGTCACCGAAACCCACCAGGGTCACACGCCGATCGGTTTTGCCATGCTGCTTGATGTAGTCGAGCACCCGACCGAGGTCTTGATGGGCCTTGTTGTCGAGATTGGCGCTGCCTTCTTCGAAACGAAAATTCACGGTCAGGCGCTGGGCATGACGGCTTAGGGCCTGATAACCCTCGGGCATCAAGGCGTTGGGGGTGACCGACATCGCCTGGACTGTCTGGGCGATGAAGCCGTTGGCCGCGACGATAGCCTGGCCCTGTTCACTTTGGGTGAAGTCCACCAGCGCCTCGGCCCACGGATTGGTCTGCAAGGGCGGTAAATAGAAGAACAAACGCCGGGAAAGGGGATAGTCCTCGGTGGCGATCAGGTTGTTCAGCGGCAACATGGGTTGGGAATCGCCATCGACAATCGCCAGAGGTTTCGCCTGGCGCACGTAGGGTAGACCGATGAAACCGATGCCTTGTGGGTCTTGGCTGACGGCATCCGACAGTTGATCACTGGATTCGAAGCGTCTGGCCGTAGGATCCAGCTTTTTTCCCTGTCGGTTGAGTACCAATTCCTTGAAGGTGTCATACGTACCGGACTGCTCGTCCCGGGCGTATAGATGAATCGCCCCGCCGACGCCACCCACCGCTTCCCAGGTTTTTGCCTCGCCGCTGAAGATGCGTGCCAGTTGCACGGTGTCGAGCTGCCGTAATGGGTTTTGTGGGTGAAGAATAATCGCCAGGCCGTCGATGGCGATGACCTGTTCGGATGTCGGGCTTTTCAGATCGCCGAGGGCCGCCAGGTCCTTCAGTTCACTTTCCTTGATCGGCCGGGAAGAGGCGGCCAGGTCGGCGTTGGCTTGCTTGAGCGCAGTGAATCCGGTGCTGGAGCCGTGGGCGGCGATGTCGACTGTGACTCGCTGGCCTTCGGCGGTCTGCCCGACGATGCGTTGCTCGTTGTCGCGGCCGGTGATTTCGGCGCTGACCTTGAGCAATCCCTGGTTCTCCATCAGTCCGCGGACCAGGGCCGGCCCCAACGCCGCGCCAATGGTGTTGGAGCCCTGGAGGCGCAGGGCAGGGCCGTGTTCGGGAATGGGCAAGCGGTCCGCCCATGCGCCGCACGGCAGCCAGAAGCCGAGGAAAAACACAACGCTGAGCCGCATGCCGGCACCTTCTGACCTTGGGAAGTGCCGGAAGATTAAGTCAGTCGCGTTACTGAAAGATGACAGGGGTGCGACGAAAAACGAATGACCGGCGCGATCAAGTGTGGGAGCGAGCTTGCTCGCGATGACGGCAGCACAGTCAGTATTGATGTGGCAGATAAACCGCTATCGCGAGCGAGCTTGCTCCCACAGGGATCTCTTACAGAGAATCTGAAGGCTGGGATTCAGCTCAGTTCCAACCAGATCGGCGCATGGTCCGACGGCTTTTCCATGCCCCGCAGTTCATAGTCCACGCCAGCGTCCTTGACCCGTGGCAGCAGGCCGTGGGACGCCAGGATCAGGTCGATGCGCAGCCCGCGCTTGGGTTCGTCTTCGAAACCGCGGCTGCGGTAGTCGAACCAGCTGAAGCGGTCGGTGACGTCTGGGTTCAGGTGGCGGAAGCTGTCCACCAGGCCCCAATTCTTCAGGCGCGCCATCCACTCGCGCTCTTCCGGCAGGAAGCTGCATTTACCGGTCTTCAGCCAGCGCTTCATGTTGTCCGGGCCGATGCCGATGTCACAGTCTTCCGGGGAAATGTTCACGTCGCCCATCACCACGACCGGCTGGTCGTTGCTGAAGCGGGTTTCCAGCAATTGCTGCAGGTCGCTGTAGAAGCGCTCTTTGGCCGGGAATTTGGTGGGGTGATCGCGGCTTTCACCTTGGGGGAAATAACCATTCATGATGGTCACCGGCACACCGTTGGCATCGGCAAACGTGCCCCAGATGAAACGCCGCTGGGCATCTTCATCGTCAGTCTCGAAGCCTTTGTGCAAGGTCAACGGCGCTTGGCGCGAGAGGAGGGCGACACCGTAGTGGCCTTTCTGCCCGTGGTAATGCACGTGATAACCCAGGGCTTGCACCTCGGCCAGCGGGAACTGTTCGTCGTGGACCTTGGTTTCCTGCAACCCGATCACGTCCGGCTGGTGCTTGTCGATCAGTGCCGCCAACTGATGGGGACGGGCTCGCAGGCCGTTGATGTTGAAGGAGACGATCTTCATGGTCGGCTGTCCTAGCAAAACTGCGATGCTAGCTGACATGTGGGAACGGGGCTAGCGTGGCAGTAGGACAAATGCACTGCTAATGTCCTTGGCATGTAGGAACGATCGCAGCCCTATCGGGTTCGTAGTCAATAAGAGCAGGCCTCATCGAGCCCGCCCAGGAGACGCAACGCCATGCCTGAAACCGCCACTGCTGATATCCATATGCTCGACAGCGGCTATTCCCGCGAAGCCCGTTCGTTGCTCTACCAGGCCTATCGCCACGAGCCGACCTTCAGCTACCTGTTCGAGTCCGAGCGTCCCGGCTATGAACAGCGGGTGCGGGCGACCGTGCGTGAACTGGTCAAGCAGCATTTCCTCCAGGACCTGCCGGCCATTGGCCTGCTGGTCAACGACCGCCTGATAGGCATCGCCCTGATCGCCCCGCCGCAGCGGCGTCTGGGTATCACCGAGAGTTGGGCCTGGCGCCTGCGCATGGTCTTGAGCACGGGGTTCCGCTGTACCCGACGGTACCTGGACTATCACGCCGCCGTGCTGGCCTGCCTGCCTTCGGACGCGGTGCATGTGTTGCCGTTGCTGGGTGTTCATCCGCAATTCCAGGGCAAACACTACGGCGAACAGTTGCTCGAGGCGGTGCACAACTGGTGTGCCGTGGACGAGCATTCCCAAGGCGTGGTGCTGGACACTGGAAATCCCCGTTATCTCGAATTTTATAAACGCCAGGGTTATGAGGAAATTGGCGAAATAGCGGTAGGACCGATCCGCGAGCATGTTTTCTTTCATGCGAACCCGCAGGTCCTGCAGAGCGCGACGGCTTAGTCAGACGAACTTTTGGGAATCGTCTGGCTCTATCAGGCTCCCAACCTCGTGATAGCATCCGCGCCATGAATTTCCCAGGACGAATGACCGGTGGCGCGCTCTTGCTGTCCCTCAGCTGCGTGGCGCTGGCACAAAGTGAATTGGATGTGCGGGTCAAACCCTCCAATGACGAACTCAAGGCCAACGTAGAAGGCTACATCGGTGGTGTGGGCGATCGTGACGAAGAGGCGTTGCTGCGTTTCAGTCGCGGCGCCGAGGAGCAGGCGCGCAAAGCGGCCCAGGCGCTGGGCTATTACCAGCCGCAGATCGACAGCGAGGTCACGACGGGCAAGACGCCGCGCCTGATCCTGTCCATCGACCCCGGCGAGCCGGTGCACTTGCGCAATGTGAAGATCCGCATCGAAGGTCCGGCGGCGTCGCTCAAGGGTTTCCGCATACCAGACAATGCGAGCCTCAAGCCAGGTGCGGTGCTCAATCATGGTCGCTATGAAGATGCCAAGCGAACGATCCTGAACCAGGCCTCGCGCTATGGTTTTTTCAGTGGGCGGTTCGTCAGCCAGACGTTGCGCGTAGACCCGCAGGCCGGCATTGCCGACATCGAGTTGATCTACGACAGCGGGCCGCGCTACGCCCTGGGCCCGGTCAGTTTCGAAGGCGACACTCCTTTCGACGAGGACCTGCTGCGACGCATGGTGCCGTTCAAGGCCGGCGCGCCCTACGATTCCGAGCTCATTGCCGAACTCAACCAGGCCTTGCAATCGAGCGGCTATTTCGAGGGCGTCCGGGTCGATGCGGCACCCACCGCGGCCACCGACAATATCATTCCGGTCGCGGTCAGGCTCGACACGCGCAAGCCACGCACTATGGGCCTGGGGCTGGGTTTTTCCACCGACGTAGGGCCACGGGCCAAGGCCAACTGGACGCGTCACTGGGTCAATCCGCAAGGGCACAGCTACGGTTGGGAGGCGGAAGTCTCGGCGCCCCGGCAAAACATCGGCCTCTGGTACGACGTGCCGCTGGACCCGCCGTTGACCGATAAGCTGCGCTACGCCGGCGGTTATCAATATGAAGAGCTGGCCGGCACCGACACCCTCAGCAAACTGCTGACCGTGGGGCCCGAATGGCACAGCAAGTTGCCCAGCGGCTGGCAGCGTGTGGTGTCGCTCAAGTGGCAGCGCGAGGAATACCGTCTTGGCGACGATTCGGGCCTGAGTACGTTGCTGATGCCGGGCGTCAGCTATTCGTACCTGCGCAGCGATAACCGTATCGACCCGCACCATGGCTATCGCCTGCAATTCGACACCAAGGTCGCCAAGGAAGGGTTGGGTTCGGACAACAACCTTTTGTATGGCACCGCCATGGTCAAGGGTTTGACCACTGTGTTCGACAAGCATCGTTTCCTGGCCCGCGCCCAGATCGGCGGCAGCGCTACCAATGGCTACAAATCGATCCCGCCATCCCTGCGTTTTTTTGCCGGCGGCGATCAGAGCGTACGCGGCTACGACTACCAGAGCCTGTCGCCGGAAAACTCCGACGGCGATCGCATCGGCGGCCGCTACATGGTGGCCGGCAGCGTCGAGTATCAATATTCGGTCGCGGAAAAATGGCGCGTCGCAACCTTCGTTGACCAGGGCAACTCTTTCAATAATCTCGATTTGCCAAGCCTCAAGACCGGCGTGGGTGTCGGCGTGCGCTGGGTGTCGCCGGTCGGCCCGATCCGCCTCGACCTGGCCCATGCCCTGGACGACGACGGCGGCATTCGATTGCACTTTTCCATGGGGCCTGAGTTGTGAATCGCAGTTTGAAAGCAACCTCGCTCACGCTCGGCGGGCTGCTGGTGGCCATTGCATTGGTCTTGAGCATCCTGTTGGGTACGACGTTTGGCAGCCGCTGGGCCCTCGGCCTGGTGCCGGGTCTGACGGTGGAGAATTACCAGGGGCGGTTGGGCGGCCAATGGAGTGCTGACCGGGTGCTGTGGCAGCAGGACGCCAGTCGGGTGGAACTTAATCAGCCGATATTCGCCTGGTCGCCGTCGTGCCTGTTGCGCATGACCTTGTGCATCGATCAGCTCAAGGCCGACAACATCGCCTTGCAACTGCCGGCCTCTTCCGATGAGCCGAGCAGCGCTCCGATCAGCCTGCCGGACCTGGATTTGCCACTGGCGATCGAGCTGGGCGACGTCCAGGTGGGCAGCCTGTCGTTCAACGGCACGGAGCAGCTCAAGGGTTTGCAACTGGCGGCGCACTGGACTGCAGAAGGTTTGCAGATCGACTCGGTGCAGCTCCAGCGCGACGAACTGAGCCTGAAGCTGTCCGGCCTGTTGCAGCCGCGAGGGGACTGGCCGCTGAGTGCTGCGGGGCAACTGACGCTGCCGGCACCGGGCGCGACGCCTTGGGCGTTGGATCTGAAAGTCGATGGCGATCTGCTCCAGACGCTCAATCTCACTGCCGACAGCAGCGGTTATCTGCAAGGCCACCTGAGTGGCGAGCTGCAACCGCTGGCGGACAACCTGCCGGCCAAGGTGCGCATCACCGCCGACGGCTTCAGGGCCAGCGCCGATTTGCCGGACACACTGCTGCTTAATCAGTTGGAGCTGACCGGCGAAGGCAACCTGAAAAATGGCTACCAACTGCTCGGCAAAGCGAGTCTTCCTGCCGAGAAGGGCCCGGTGGCGTTGCAACTCAGCGGCAAGGTGGACGCCAACGGTGCGCAGATCGCCGGCCTCGATCTGGAGGCGGGCGAGCAGCAAAGCCTCAAGCTCAGCGGGCAGTTGGATTGGCGCGAAGGCCTGAGTGCCGAAGCGAAAGTCGCCTGGCTGGATTTTCCCTGGCATCGCCTCTATCCGCTGATAGACGAACCGCAGGTCACGCTGCGCAGTTTCAATGGCGAGGTCTCGTACACCGATGGCAAATACCTCGGCAACTTCCACGCGGCGTTGGACGGTCCGGCCGGGGCGTTCAGCCTGGACAGCCCGTTCAGCGGCGACCTTACGCAGATCCATTTGCCACAGCTCAAGCTCGCCGCCGGGCAGGGCAAGGCCGAAGGGCACTTGAGCCTGCAATTTGCCGACGGCGTTGCCTGGGATACGGCGCTGCAATTGTCGGCCATCAACCCGGCGTATTGGCTCGGCGAGTTGCCCGGCACCCTGGCCGGGCCGTTGCGCAGCAAGGGAACGATGAAAAACGAGCGCCTCGAGCTCGACGCGGACCTGGACCTCAAGGGCAAGCTGCGCGGCCAGCCGGCGCTGTTCCAGGCCAAGGCCAGCGGGGCTGGCGAACAATGGAATCTCGGCGCGCTGGATATTCGTCTGGGCGACAACCGCATCAACGGCACGGGCAGCCTGCAGCAGAAACTGACAGGGCAGATCGATATCAAGCTCTTGCGCCTGGCCCAGCTCTGGCCGCAATTGCGCGGCCAAATCACCGGCCGCGTCGATCTCGCCGGGACGCTGAAGGCACCGCAAGGCAAGCTCGACTTGCAAGGTACGCAACTGGCCTTCCAGGACAACCGCTTGCAAAGCCTGAACCTGGACGCGACGCTCGACAGTGCGCAGCGGGGCAAGGTCGACTTGAAGGCGAGCGGCATCCGGGCCGGCGAAACATCGCTGGGCGTGTTGACGGTCAGCGGCCAGGGCGACATCAAGCAACAGAGGCTCAACCTCGACTTGCAGGGGCCGCGGTTGGAAACCACCTTGGCCCTCGACGGTTCGCTCGACCAAGGCAACTGGCGCGGACGCCTCGCCAGCGGCGACGTGCAGGTCGGCGGGCAGACCTGGCGCTTGCAGGCACCAGCGAAGCTTGAGCGCCTGGCCAACGGCACGCTGAACTTCGGTGCCCACTGCTGGCGATCCGGCCAGGCCAGCCTCTGCGGGGAAGATCAGCGATTGATGCCGGAGCCAAAGCTGCGTTATCACCTCAAGCAATTCCCCATCGAAAGCCTGGCCCAGTGGATGCCCAAGGATTTTGGCTGGCGCGGACAGCTCAACGCCGACCTGCAACTGGACCTGCCGGCCAGCGGCCCGAACGGCCGCGTGTTGGTGGATGCCAGCGGCGGTACTTTGCGGATTCGAGATAAGGAGCAGGACAAGGGGCAATGGCTGGATTTCCCCTACCAGACCCTGACGCTCAGCAGCCGCCTGACGCCGACGCGCATCGATACCGATATCAATTTCATCGGCGCGAGGCTGGGTGAGCTGACGCTCCAGGCACGGATCAACCCGTTGCCGGCCAGCAAGCCTTTGAGCGGCTCCTTCCGACTCAATGGTCTGGACCTGTCGGTGGCCCGGCCGTTCGTGCCGATGGTGGAAACCCTGACCGGTCATTTGAACGGCAGTGGCACGCTGTCCGGTGGATTGCTCGCGCCCCAGGTCAACGGCAACCTGGTGCTCAGCGACGGCGAAAT
Source organism: Pseudomonas sp. HB05 (assembly GCF_016756915.1). NCBI lineage: Bacteria > Pseudomonadati > Pseudomonadota > Gammaproteobacteria > Pseudomonadales > Pseudomonadaceae > Pseudomonas > Pseudomonas sp. HB05. The sequence continues at coordinate 156,325 of NZ_JAESPG010000010.1, read as the reverse complement.
GTCCGGCCCGGAACTGCCGATCAGCCTCGAAGCCCTGCAACTGCGGGCCATGATCGCCGGTGATACGGTAAGGCTCGATGGCGCCTGGAAAAGTGGCAAGAGCGGGCAGGGCAGCCTGACCGGAAGCATTGGCTGGGGCGAGGCCCTGACCATGGACCTGGCTCTCAAGGGCTCGCAACTGCCGGTCACTGTCGAACCCTACGCGGTGCTGGACGTGGCGCCGAACCTGAACATCACGATGCAGGGCGAACGACTTTCGATTGCCGGCAAGGTCCTGGTGCCCAAGGGCGAGATCACCGTTCGCGAGCTGCCGCCGTCCACGGTCAAGGTATCGGATGACACGGTGATCGTCGGCCACCAGACTGAAGAGGGCAAGGCACCGATTGCGATGGCGATGGACATCGATGTCATCGTCGGCCAGGAAAAACTCGCCTTCTCGGGTTTTGGCCTGACGGCCAACGTCCAAGGCCAGGTCCACATCGGCGACAACATGGATACGCGCGGCGAGCTCTGGCTCAACGACGGAAAATACCGGGCCTACGGACAACGCCTGACGGTACGCCGGGCGCGATTGTTGTTTGCCGGGCCGATCGACCAGCCTTACCTGGACATTGAAGCGATCCGCCAGACCGACGATGTGATCGCCGGTATTCGCTTGAGTGGCAGCGCCGAGCAGCCGACCACGCAGATCTTCTCCGAGCCGGCCATGAGCCAGGAGCAGGCGTTGTCCTACCTGGTGCTGGGCCGGCCGTTGAGCACCACCGGCGAGGACAACAACATGCTCGCCCAGGCCGCGCTGGGCCTGGGCTTGATGGGCAGCGCCGGTGTGACCACCAGCCTGGCCAACAACCTGGGTATCGAAGATTTCCAGCTCGACACCCAGGGCAGCGGCAACGACACCAGCGTGGTCGCCAGTGGCAACCTGTCGGAAAAACTCAGCCTGCGCTATGGCGTGGGCGTGTTCGAACCGGCCAATACCATCGCGTTGCGCTACAAGCTGAGCAAGAAGGTCTACCTCGAAGCCGCCAGCGGCGTCGCCAGTTCGCTGGATATCTTCTACAAGCGCGATTTCTGATCCCTTCCCAGAAAACAAAATCCCCTTGTGGGAGCGAGCTTGCTCGCGATAGCGCCATCAGATTCAGCATCTTCGTTGACTGATACACCGCTATCGCGAGCAAACTCGCTCCCACATTGGGTCACCGATTTTCTTCCAGCGTCATACGTAGCTAACTAACTATTTGTTTGACATTTGCTGCCTAAGCAGTAATATCTCGACATACATTCACTGCCTAGGCAGCAAAACGTCTTCCGACAACGGTATCCAGATGAAGCATTTCACCCCAGGCGATTTCCACAATTGCCAACTCGGCATGCTGCTCGGCCGTGCCGCGCTGCTCAAGGATCGGATCATCGACACTCACATGGAGCCCGTCGGCATCACTGCCGCGCAGTTCAAGGTGTTGATCATCATGGCCCAGCACGGCATCGACACGCCGGTCGAACTGTGCCGCTACCTCTCCCTGGACAGCGGCTCGATGACACGGATGCTCGATCGCCTGGAGCAGAAGGGCTTCCTGGTTCGCCAACGCTCGGCAGAGGACCGGCGCCAAGTGCAATTGGTGCTGACCGAAGCCGGCCAGGCCCTTGCCGATCGCCTGCCGTTCATCGGTGCCGATGCGATGAATCAACTGGCCAGTGCCATCAGCCGCGAGGAGCTGCAAACCCTCGAAGACATCCTCAAGAAAATACTGCTCGCCGCCGGTGACCCCATCACCGTCTTGCGATTGGGGGAAAAATGAAGCGTCAAACCTTGCGTACCCGCTTGGGCCTGGTGCTGCTGGCCATGAGCCTCGCCGGTTGTGCCAGCTACAGCGGCCTGAAGACCGAAGGGGTCAGCCTCGAAGCCAAGAGCCTCCAGGCGGGACAGTCCCTGACTGGCGTCAAGCTGTCGCCGGCCTCGTGGCCGAAAAGCGACTGGTGGAAAAGCCTCGGCGACCCACAACTCGATAGCCTGATCCGCGAAGCGCTGCACGACAGCCCGGACATGCAGATCGCCAGCGCCCGGGTTCACCAGGCCAGTGCCGCCGCCTATGCCGCCAACGCCGCACGCCTGCCAACCCTGGATGCCAGCGGCAGCGTCAGCCGTTCGCGCCTGGCTCGCGACCAGGATCCGCAAGGGCAGGGTGGGGCCTACAGCACGTTGCGTTCGCTGAGCGTGGATTTCAATTACAACTTCGACCTCTGGGGCGGCCAGCGCGCCGCCTGGGAAGCCGCCCTCGGTCAGGCCCGCGCCGCCGAGATCGACCGCCAGGCCGCGCAACTGACCCTGGCTGCCGATGTGGCCCGGGCCTACAGCGACCTGGGCCAGGCCCATATCATTCATGACTTGGCCAACGAAGACCTCAAGCGCACGCGGCAGATGCTGGACCTGGGCAAGCGTCGCCTCGGCGCCGGGATCGACAGCCAGTATCAGTTCCAGCAGACCGAAAGCCTGGAAGCGAGCGCCGATGCAACGTTGATCGACGCGGAGAAACGTTTGCAAAGCGCCAAGATCGCCTTGGCGGTGCTGCTGGGCAAAGGGCCGGACCGTGGCAACGAAATCGCCCGGCCCAACGTGCTGCAGGCCAGCGCCGTGGCGTTACCGTCGAATCTGCCGGCCGAATTGCTGGGCCGTCGTCCGGACCTGGTCGCGGCGCGGTGGCGGGTCGAGGCGGCGAGCAAGAACATCGAAGCCGGCAAGACCAATTTCTACCCCAACCTCAACTTGAGCGCGGCGGCGGGAGTGCAATCGCTGTTGGGTGACGCGATGTTCGGCTCGGCCAGCCGTTTCTTCAATGTGGCACCGACGGTGTCGCTGCCGATTTTCGACGGCGGACGCCTGCGGGCCGATCTCGATGCCCGGGACGCCGACTACGACCTGGCGGTGGCGCAATACAACAAGAGCCTGGTCGCGGCCCTTGGCGATGTCAGCGACACCATCAACCAGTTGCGTGACATCGGTCGGCAGATCGGCGCCCAGCAACATGCCGTGGATATCGCGCAAAGCTCTTACGACACCGTGGTCCAGCGCTATGGCTCCGGCATCGGCAATTACCTGGATGTGCTGAGCATCGAGCAGCAACTGCTCCAGGCCCAACGCCAACTGGCGACCCTCAATGCCGAGCAGATCGACCTGTCGATCCAACTGATGCAGGCCCTGGGCGGTGGTTTCGAGACCCGGACCGTAGCTTCGGCCACACCGGCCGCCACCGCGCCAACTCACTGATTCGAGGTATTTGTCATGGCAACTGCCGAAACAACTCAACAAACCCCACAGGACGGCAGCAATCCGCGCAAGCGCAAGGTGATGTTGCTGGCCCTGGCCCTGCTCGTCATTCTCGCCGGCGTGGGTGTCTGGGCCTGGCACGAACTGTATGGTCGCTGGAACGAAAGCACCGACGACGCCTACGTCAACGGCAATGTGGTGGAAATCACCCCGCAAGTCACCGGCACGGTGGTGAGCATTGGCGCCGATGACGGTGACCTGGTGCGCGAAGGCCAGGTGCTGGTGCAATTCGACCCGAACGATGCCGAAGTCGCGCTGCAAAGTGCCCAGGCCAACCTGGCCCGTACCGTGCGCCAGGTGCGCGGCTTGTACAGCAATGTCGATGGCATGAAGGCGCAGGTGCATGCGCAAGAGGCCGAAGTGCAGAAGGCCCAGGAAAACTACAGCCGACGCAAGAACCTCGCGGCCGGCGGAGCGATTTCCCAGGAAGAACTGTCCCACGCACGGGACGACCTGACCTCGGCGCAGAACGCCTTGGCCAACGCCCGGCAACAGCTCAAGACCACCAGCGCGTTGGTGGATGACACGGTGGTGTCGTCCCACCCCGACGTGCAAGCGGCGGCTGCGCAACTGCGCCAGGCCTATCTGTCCAACGCGCGCAGTACCTTGATCGCGCCGGTGACCGGTTATGTTGCCAAGCGCACCGTACAGCTGGGGCAGCGAGTGCAGCCGGGCACGGCGTTGATGGCGGTGATCCCGCTGGATCAGTTGTGGATCGACGCCAACTTCAAGGAAACCCAACTGCGCGACATGCGCATCGGCCAGCCGGTGGACATCGAGACTGACCTGTATGGCAGCGACGTGAAATACAGCGGCACGGTCGACAGCCTGGGCGCCGGCACCGGCAGCGCATTTGCCTTGCTGCCCGCGCAGAACGCCACCGGTAACTGGATCAAGATCGTCCAGCGGGTGCCAGTGCGCATTCATATCAATGCCGAGGAGCTGACCAAGCATCCGCTGCGGGTCGGCCTGTCGACTCAGGTCAACGTCAACCTGCATGACCAGAGCGGCCCGGTACTGGCCCAGCAGCCACCGCAAAAAGCCTCGTTCAGCACCCAGGTCTATGACCGTCAGCTGGCCGATGCCGACGCGATGATCACTCGGTTGATTCATGAAAACAGCGCGGCGACGAGCAATACCGCGCAGCGCTGAGGCAGCGCTACCGGCCTCTGTGGCGAGGGGATTTATCCCCGCTGGGCTGCGCAGCGGCCCTAAAACTGCGACCCGGTGTATCAGGGACTCACTCATCTAATCAAACAGGGGCTGCTACGCAGCCCAGCGGGGATAAATCCCCTCGCCACAGGGCGTAATTCCATTTCATCGGGGCGCCAGTAGTTCACTACCTCCGTTTCATAGGACTCTCGCAATGAGCAATAACGCGTCCTTCACGCCGCCCAGCCTGTTGCTCAGCACCATTGGCTTGTCGCTGGCGACGTTCATGCAGGTGCTCGACACCACCATCGCCAACGTCGCCTTGCCGACTATTTCCGGCAACCTGGGCGTCAGCTCGGAGCAGGGTACTTGGGTGATCACCTCGTTCGCCGTGAGCAACGCCATCGCGCTGCCGCTGACCGGATGGCTGAGCCGTCGCTTTGGCGAGGTGAAGCTGTTTTTGTGGGCGACGATGCTGTTCGTCCTGGCCTCGTTCCTGTGCGGGATATCCACCTCCATGCCAGAGCTGATCGGCTTCCGTGTACTCCAGGGGCTGGTCGCCGGGCCGTTGTATCCGATGACCCAGACCCTGTTGATTGCCGTGTACCCGCCGGCCAGGCGCGGCATGGCCCTGGCGTTGCTGGCGATGGTTACGGTGGTGGCGCCGATTGCCGGGCCGATCCTCGGCGGCTGGATCACCGACAGCTATAGCTGGCCGTGGATTTTTTTCATCAACGTGCCCATCGGCATTTTCGCGGTGATGGTCGTGCGCCAGCAGCTCAAGGCGCGGCCCGTAGTCACCAGTCGCCAGCCGATGGACTATGTCGGCTTGATCACGCTGATCATCGGGGTCGGTGCGTTGCAGGTGATCCTCGACAAGGGCAATGACCTGGATTGGTTCGAATCGAACTTCATCATCATTGGCGCGCTGATTTCAGTCGTTGCCTTGGCGGTATTCGTGATCTGGGAAATGACCGACGGACATCCGGTGGTCAACCTGCGGCTGTTTGCCTATCGCAACTTTCGCATCGGCACCATTGTGCTGGTGGGCGGTTACGCCGGGTTCTTCGGGATCAACCTGATCCTGCCGCAATGGTTGCAGACCCAGATGGGCTACACGGCCACCTGGGCCGGCCTGGCGGTGGCGCCCATCGGCATCCTGCCGGTGTTGATGTCGCCCTTCGTCGGCAAGTACGCCCACAAGTTCGACCTGCGCCTGTTGGCCGGGCTGGCGTTCCTGGCGATCGGCCTGAGCTGCTTCATGCGCGCCGGGTTCACCAACGAGGTGGATTTCCAGCACATCGCCCTGGTGCAGTTGTTCATGGGCATCGGCGTGGCGCTGTTCTTCATGCCGACCCTGAGCATCCTGATGTCGGACCTGCCGCCGCACCAGATCGCCGATGGCGCGGGGCTGGCGACGTTCCTGCGAACCCTGGGCGGCAGCTTCGCCGCGTCGCTGACCACCTGGATCTGGATCCGCCGCGCCGACCAGCACCATGCGTACCTGAGCGAAAGCATCAGCACCTTCGAGCCGGCCACCCGCGAGACGATCCACCAACTCGGTGGCGCGAGCACGCCGGTCTATGCCCAGCTCGACCAGATACTCACCAGCCAGGCGTACATGCTCTCCACCGTGGACTACTTCACGCTGCTGGGCTGGGCGTTCATGGGGTTGATTTTGCTGGTGTGGCTGGCGAAGCCGCCGTTTGCGGCGAAGGCGGGGCCTGCTGCCGGCGGTCATTGAAGCAACCATGAACTCCTGTGGGAGCGAGCTTGCTCGCGATGGCGGATTCACGTTCAACATCACTGTTGACTGATCCACCGCTATCGCGAGCAAGCTCGCTCCCACAAGGGATCTATATGTAGTCAGGGATTGTATCGGGTGCCGGCAGTTGTGGCGGCGGGGCAAACCCGAACGGCGCCAGCGCAAACCCCTGTTCATCCACCTGCAACGCCCAGCCTTGCTTGTCCCAATCCCCCAGCACGATGCGTCTCGCTGCGTGTTCGCCCAGTTGCAGCTTGTGGATGGCGGGACGGTGGGTGTGGCCGTGGACCAAGGTCTTCACGCCGTATTGCTGCATGATCCGCGGGATCTCTTCGGGCGTGACGTCGACGATGTCGTTGGCTTTCATCCGCGTCTGGGTGCGGCTTTCGCTGCGCAGCTTGCGCGCCAGTTTCTGGCGACTGCCCAGTGGCAGGTGGCGCAGGATGAACAACGTGACCGGGTTGCGCAGCCAGCGGCGCATCTTCATGTAGCCGATATCCCGTGTGCAGAGGCTGTCGCCGTGCATCAGCAATACCGGTTCACCGTTGAACTGCACGACACTCGGATCCTTGAGCAAGGTACAGCCAGCCGCTTTGCAGAAAGCCTGCCCGAGCATGAAGTCGCGATTGCCGTGCATGAGGAAAATGGCCGTGCCGCTGTCGCTCAATTCGCGCAGGGCCTGGCAGATGGAACGCTGGAACGGCGTCATGGCATCGTCGCCGATCCAGGCTTCGAAAAAGTCGCCCAGGATGTACAACGCTTGCGCCGAGCGGGCGCGTGTGGCGAGTAAATCCAGAAACGCCCGGGTGATGTCCGGGCGCTCCTCTTCCAGATGCAAATCTGAAATCAGCAATATCACGCTTCGATGATCTCGGCTTTCTCGATGATCACGTCTTCTGCGGGCACGTCCTGGTGGCCGGCCTTGGAGGTGGTGGACACGCCTTTGATCTTGTCGACCACGTCGGTGCCAGCGGTGACTTTACCGAATACTGCGTAGCCCCAGCCCTGGACGTTCTTGCCGCTGTGGTTGAGGAAGCTGTTGTCGGCAACGTTGATGAAGAACTGCGCGGAGGCCGAATGCGGCTCCATGGTGCGAGCCATGGCGACGGTGTACTTGTCGTTGGAAAGACCGTTGTCGGCTTCGTTCTGGATGCTTGGGCGCTTGTCTTTCTTTTCTTTCATGCCCGGCTCGAAACCGCCGCCCTGGATCATGAAGTTGCCGATGACACGGTGGAAAACGGTATTTTCGTAATGGCCGGCCTCGACGTACTCAAGGAAGTTCTTAACGGTGATCGGAGCCTTTTCGGCGTTCAATTCCAGGACGATGTCGCCATGGTTGGTGGTCAGTTTGACTTGGGTCATGATCACTACTCTTTCAAGGAATTCGTGGGTTTCGGGGGCGCGGACGCCCGCAACCGGTCTGGTCGCAATCGCCAGGTTGGGCAGTTTAGCGTGCCGGGCACGAATTTCGAGGCTGTTTTTCATCGGCTCATCGATTAAATTCAATCGTTTGCCGGCTCGGCCTGTCAGGTGCTTGACAGCATCGGCTATGATACGGGCTTTGATTTATCAGGCCGCACCCGGCCGCGCACTTGTACGTTCAAGGATCCTATGAGCAAGCCCACTGTCGACCCTACCTCGAATTCCAAGACCGGCCCGGCCGTGCCGGTCAATTTCCTGCGCCCGATTGTCCAGGCGGACCTGGATTCGGGTAAGCACACGCAGATCGTCACCCGCTTCCCGCCGGAGCCCAACGGCTACCTGCACATCGGTCACGCCAAATCCATCTGCGTGAACTTCGGCCTGGCCGAGGAGTTCGGTGGCGTCACGCACTTGCGTTTCGATGACACCAACCCGGCCAAGGAAGACCAGGAATACATCGACGCGATCAAGAGCGACGTCAAGTGGCTGGGTTTCGAATGGGCCGGCGAAGTGCGCTACGCCTCGCAGTATTTCGACCAGTTGCATGATTGGGCGGTCGAGCTGATCAAGTCCGGCAACGCCTACGTGTGCGACCTGACGCCGGAGCAGGCCAAGGAATACCGTGGCAGCCTGACCGAACCGGGCCGGAACAGCCCGTTCCGCGATCGCAGCGTGGAAGAGAACCTGGGCCTGTTCGCCCGCATGCGCGCCGGTGAGTTCCCGGACGGTGCCCGTGTGCTGCGCGCCAAGATCGACATGGCCTCGCCGAACATGAACTTGCGCGACCCGATCATGTACCGCATCCGTCATGCCCATCACCACCAGACGGGCGACAAGTGGTGCATCTACCCGAACTATGACTTCACCCACGGCCAGTCGGACGCCATCGAAGGCATCACGCACTCGATCTGCACCCTGGAATTCGAAAGCCACCGTCCGCTGTACGAATGGTTCCTGGAACACCTGCCGGTGCCGGCCAACCCGCGCCAGTACGAATTCAGCCGCCTGAACCTGAACTACACCATCACCAGCAAGCGCAAACTCAAGCAACTGGTGGACGAGAAGCACGTCAGTGGTTGGGATGACCCGCGCATGTCGACGCTGTCGGGCTTCCGCCGTCGTGGCTACACACCGAAGTCGATCCGCAATTTCTGCGAGATGATCGGCACCAACCGCTCCGACGGCGTGGTGGACTTCGGCATGCTGGAGTTCAGCATCCGCGACGACCTCGACCACAGTGCGCCGCGCGCCATGTGCGTGTTGCGTCCGCTGAAAGTCGTCATCACCAATTACCCGGAAGGCCAGGTCGAGAACCTCGAGCTGCCGTGCCACCCGAAGGAAGACATGGGCGTGCGCGTCCTGCCGTTCGCCCGGGAAATCTACATTGACCGTGAAGATTTCATGGAAGAGCCGCCAAAAGGCTACAAGCGCCTGGAGCCTGCCGGCGAAGTGCGCCTGCGCGGCAGCTACGTGATCCGCGCCGACGAAGCCATCAAGGACGCCGACGGCAACATTGTCGAGCTGCGCTGCTCCTATGACCCCGACACCCTGGGCAAGAACCCGGAAGGTCGCAAGGTCAAGGGCGTGATCCACTGGGTGCCGGCTGCCGCCAGCGTCGAGTGCGAAGTGCGCCTGTACGATCGCCTGTTCCGTTCGCCGAACCCGGAGAAGGCCGAAGACAGCGCCAGTTTCCTGGACAACATCAACCCTGACTCCTTGCAAGTACTCACTGGTTGTCGTGCCGAGCCATCGCTGGGCAACGCACAGCCGGAAGACCGTTTCCAGTTCGAGCGCGAAGGTTACTTCTGCGCGGATATCAAGGACTCGAAACCCGGTGCTCCGGTGTTCAACCGTACCGTGACCTTGCGCGATTCCTGGGGTCAGTGATCAAGTCTTAAGGGAAACCCTGTGCTTACGATCTACAACACGCTCACCAAGAGCAAAGAAGTCTTCAAGCCGCTGGATGGCAACAAGGTGCGCATGTACGTCTGCGGCATGACCGTGTACGACTATTGCCACTTGGGCCACGGCCGCAGCATGGTCGCCTTCGACCTGGTGACCCGCTGGCTGCGGTTCAGCGGTTATGACCTGACCTACGTGCGCAACATCACCGACATCGAAGACAAGATCATCAACCGTGCCCGTGAAAACGGCGAGCCTTACGATGCGTTGACCGAGCGCATGATCAAGGCCATGCACGAGGACGAGGCGCGCCTCAACATCCAGAAGCCGGACCTGGAACCGCGCGCCACGGACCACATCCCGGGCATGTTGGCGATGATCCAGACCTTGATCGACAAGGGCTACGCCTATGCACCGGGCAATGGCGACGTGTACTACCGCGTCGCCAAGTTCATGGGCTACGGCAAGCTGTCGCGCAAGAAGATCGAAGACTTGCGCATCGGTGCGCGTATCGAAGTCGACGAGTCGAAGGAAGACCCGCTGGACTTCGTGCTGTGGAAGGGCGCCAAGCCGGGTGAGCCGAGTTGGGATTCGCCATGGGGCGCCGGGCGTCCGGGCTGGCATATCGAGTGCTCGGTGATGTCGACCTGCTGCCTGGGCGAGACCTTCGACATTCATGGCGGCGGCAGCGACCTGGAATTCCCGCACCACGAAAACGAAATCGCCCAGAGTGAAGCAGCCACCGGCAAGACCTACGCCAACGCGTGGATGCATTGCGGCATGATCCGGATTAACGGCGAGAAGATGTCCAAGTCCTTGAACAACTTCTTCACCATCCGCGACGTGCTCGACAAGTACCACCCGGAAGTCGTGCGTTACCTGCTGGTGTCGAGCCACTACCGCAGCGCCATCAACTATTCGGAAGATAATCTCAAGGATGCCAAGGGTGCCCTGGAGCGTTTCTACCATGCGTTGAAGGGCCTGCCGAGCGTGCCGCCTGCCGGTGGCGAAGCATTCGTGGCGCGCTTCACCGAAGTGATGAACGACGACTTCGGCACGCCGGAAGCGTGCGCGGTGCTGTTCGAGATGGTGCGTGAGATCAACCGCCTGCGCGAGAGCGATGTTGATGCGGCGGCGGGCCTGGCGGCACGCTTGAAGGAACTGGCCAGTGTGCTGGGTGTGTTGCAGCTCGAAGCCGATGACTTCCTGCAAGCCGGCGCCGAAGGTCGCGTGGACGCGGCCGAGGTAGAGGCGTTGATCCAGGCGCGCCTGGCTGCGCGAGCCAACAAGGACTGGGCCGAATCCGACCGCATCCGCGACCAGCTCACCGCCATGGGCGTGGTGCTGGAAGACGGGAAGGGCGGGACGACCTGGCGATTGGCGGACTAAGATCTCTTAGGCGCGCAATACCCACTGTGGGAGCGAGCTTGCTCGCGATGGCGGAGTGTCAGGCAACATGTTTGTCTGCTGATATATCCCCATCGCGAGCAAGCTCGCTCCCACAGTTTTTTGCATTCCAACCCTAGCAATCGATTAATTATGAGCTAGTACTGTCTGGTCAATTCGACATCCTCTGACAGGAGTCCTCCCATGCTCGCTCACTGGTCTCTCGCGGCCATCCATCTCCTGGCGTTCGCCCTCGGGTTCTGGGCGGTGCTGACCCGGGGCACGGCATTGCGCCGCCTCGCAGGGGGCGCAGACGTGGTTCGCAATGTCCTGGTTGCGGACAACGTATGGGGACTGTCAGCGCTGGTGTTGCTGGTAACGGGTGGGATGCGCGCTTTTGCCGGGTACGAAAAAGGCGCTGACTATTACCTGCATCAGCCGCTGTTTCACCTGAAGATGACGCTGTTCGTGGCGATTCTGTTGCTTGAAATCGCGCCGATGATCGCCCTGATCAAATGGCGGATAGCCCTCGGCAAAGGGGGCGCGATCGATCCATCGAGGGCGGGGCGCTTTGCACGGATCAGTCATTTGGAGGCGTTGCTGTTGATCCTGATGGTGATTGCCGCCACGGGGATGGCTCGCGGCGTGAGCTTGGGTTGACCGGCCACGAACGCCTGCTTCCCCGCCATTAAAACGAAACGTCTGACAGCCATGCTACGAGGCAAGCCATTAATATCGGTTTCACGGCTGGACGAGGTCAAGGCGGATGGGGCAGGGCGAGGCGCGGTCGATATGCATCTTTAGCCAGCCTTGCGGTGATGCAAGCGGGCTGGCTGCGGACTGCGACAAGGCTCAGGGCGTTTGAGGCTTGTCCGGGGCGGTAAGGCCGGCCTGGATACGCTGATAAATCTCTTCACGATGCACCGCAACGTTTTTCGGGGCGTTGATGCCGATCCTGACTTGTTGGCCGCTTACGCCCAGAATGGTGATCGTGATGTCGTCACCAATGTTTATGCTTTCACCGACTTTGCGGGTGAGTATCAGCATGGTGTTCTCCTTGATAGCTTTATAGGGCACCTGATTCAGACAGTGCAGATGTCGGTACTGCTTATAGATTAGTGCTAAGTGTCACAATGTGGGTGCCTCTTTCTGACGTGCAGACGCAGCATTAATTCCCAGGGTGCGACTATACAGAGACGCCGGGCAGGATTCTCGTGTTTTGCGCACTGTTTAGGGCGTTGTTGGCGAGAGTGGATGCTAAAATCCCCGCTTCATGTCTTGCGAGGGAATCGTTGTGCGTAAATTGGCTTGGGTTATCGCGGTATTGGCGCTGGCTGGATGTGGGGAAGGGCGCGACGTCGAGGCACCCAAGCCGAAAGCAGTGGCGAGCTCCACGCCGGCGGCCGCTGCGGCGCCGCAATGGGCGGTCGAGGTTCGCGGCGAGACGCCCCAGGCCGTCAGCGATCTCACCGGATGGCTGATCGAGCACAGCTTCATGTCCACTGTGGTCCGGGAGGATGGCAAGGATCGGGTTCTGGTCGGGCCGTTGAGCTCCGAAGCCGAGGCTCAAGCCAAGCAGGAGCAAATCACCGCTGCCCTGGTCCGCGCCAAGAAGCGCAACATCGAGACTCAGGTTGTGGATTATCCAACGGCCAAATAAACGGGTAGGACAAAACGTGTGGGAGTGAGCTTGCTCGCGATAGGGGCATGCCAGCCAACGTCTCTGTTGGTGGATCCACCGCTATCGCGAGCAAGCTCGCTCCTACAGTTGGTTTGTGCGGTTCAAAAATGCCCGCTCAGCCGCAGGCCTTCAGGTCCACTGGGCCGACGAATTCGTTTCCGCGCCCCATCACGCACGCAACGCTCTGGTTGCGCTGGCGCTCCCAGGCCTGCACGGGATAGGTCTTGTCCCAGGCTTCGTACAGGCTCCGGTCCTGTTTCGAAAGGCGCAGGCCGTACTGTTTGCTCATATAGAAATACGTCCTGGCGATCATTCCCCGGATGGAAGGGCGGGGCATGACTTTCTTGGCCTTGAAGTCCACTTGGGTCAGGCATGAGCCGTACTGACCCTTCTGCACCGGCAACCAGCCGAAGCTGAAATTGCTGCGGTCGCCATTGACCTCGCCAATGCTGGGCACCAGGTTGTGAAGGTCAGCCTCGGCCCGTTGGTACACCGGGTCGTAGCGCGTGCAGTTCTTGCGCCCGCCCTGTTGCCAGCATTGACGCTGATGGCCGATCTGCCACGCCGGGACAATATGTTCCCACTCGATGCGCGCGGCGCGACTGGCGTTCTTGCGCGGCACGTAACCGCAGGCCGCCAGGTTCACCCGATTGCCGGTGTATTTGCAGCCGCAGTAGAACTCGGTGGATTGCGGGGCGTAGAGTTTCCAGGCGACTTTCTTGGCTTCGTTGAAGGTGCGGGGAGCAGCGGCTTGCGCGCCCATGGCAACGAAGACGAGCGATAAAGCTAAACAGCGAACGATCATCAGGCTCAATCTTCCTTCGGCACAACCCAGAAAACCTGCACGCCGCCATCGTCGCGATAAGCGAGGGTGACGTTGTCGTTCTCGTCGATTTCTTCCAGCAAGCGTTCCCATTCATCCACCGGCTCATCAGGAAGGCGGAAGATCAGTGCGGCCTTGGCTTTTTGTGCGGAGGGGGAATTGATGATTTTCGAGACCCGAAGACCGAGTCGTGAATAGGAATCTAAGGGAGTAGTTGCAGCGGAGGGCGTGGCCACAGGATTATCCTTATTAAGCTGTACGTGCATACAGTATTTATTTGTAGGCATTTACGCAACTGCTTAAAAATCAAGAAAATCGTCTGACAGCACTTTTTGCGTTTTGATGTAGGAAGAAGGATTTTTTTATTGAGAAAGGTCCTTTGTCTTCAGCAGATTCCGCCAGAGGCCTAAAGAAAATTCCCTGGCGGACGATCTTGCTTGTAGGAAATTTTTTCACGGAGCGAGACATGTCCATTTCAATCGGCTTTCCAAATGCCGCCGCCATCACCATTGGCGGAAAATCCGCGGCCACGCTGAATGCCCTGAGCGAGGCGAGCGCCGACGCAGCCGACGAGGCCCTTGGCGAAACGCAAGCGCCTGGCAAGGTCCGTGCGAATCTGGCGACCGAAGCCGAGAGCAAGACCGAAAAAAGCGACAGCGACCAAAGCATTGCCACAAAAATATTGCTCAAGCGCATGCAGGAGCTTCAACAGCAACTGCGCGAGCAACAACAGCAGCTTGCCGCGGCACAGGCGCGTCCTTATCCGACGCCTGATGCCAAGACGACTGCTATCCTGTCGATCCAGGGTCAGATCGCCGACACCACCGGCGCGCTGCAGCAGGTTACGGGTAGCTTGATCAAGGAGCTGGCGAAAGATTCCAGCTCGGGTTCGCTGGTCAACACCACGGCTTGATCGATGACGTTCCGGATGAAAACGGGACGTTGACAAAACGCCGATGCTTTACCATAGTTCATTCCACGCAAACGTTTGCGCGATTGCCGTGCGACGATTTTGCTCACAATAATCATAAAATCGGAGTGAACCCATGAAGCTGCCATTCGCTGGACGCCTTCTCGCCGTCGCCATGCTCGCGGCCGCATCCGCAGCGCTGCCTTTCTCCTCGGCGCTCGCCCAGACCACGGAAAAACCCAAGGTCGCGCTCGTCATGAAGTCCCTCGCCAATGAATTCTTCCTGACCATGGAAGATGGCGCCAAGGCGTATCAAAAGGAACACTCCGCCGATTTCGACCTGATCTCCAACGGGATCAAGGATGAAACCGACACCGCCAATCAGATTCGCATCGTCGAACAGATGATCGTGTCCAAAGTCGATGCGCTGATTATCGCGCCGGCCGATTCCAAGGCCATGGTGCCGGTGATCAAGAAAGCCGTCGACGCCGGTATCACCGTGATCAACATCGACAACCAGCTCGACCCGGCAGTGGTCAAGAGCAAGAACATCAACGTGCCGTTCGTAGGTCCGGACAACCGCAAGGGCGCTCGCCTGGTGGGGGAATACCTGGCCAAGCAGCTCAAGGCCGGTGACGAGGTCGGCATTATCGAAGGCGTGTCGACCACCACCAATGCCCAGGCACGCACCGCGGGCTTCAAGGATGCGATGGAGGCGGCGCAGGTCAAGGTCGTTTCACTGCAATCGGGCGATTGGGAAATCAACAAGGGCAACCAGGTTGCCTCGTCGATGCTCAGCGAATACCCGAACATCAAGGCGTTGCTGGCTGGTAACGACAGCATGGCGGTAGGCGCGGTCTCGGCCGTGCGCGCTGCTGGCAAGGCGGGCAAGGTGCAAGTGGTCGGCTACGACAACATCAACGCGATCAAGCCGATGCTCAAGGACGGTCGTGTCCTGGCGACTGCTGATCAGTTCGCTGCCAAGCAGGCTGTGTTCGGTATCGAGACCGCGCTGAAGATCCTCAAGGGTGAAAAAGTCGACAGCGGCGCCAACGGCGTTATCGAAACTCCGGTCGAGCTGGTGACCAAGCCGTAACCCTGGCGACACAACGGCGCTCGCCCGTCCGGGCGAGCGCATTGGAGAGTTTGTTATGTCCGTTCGCGACCCGAACGCTGTCCTGTGCGTCAGCGGTATCGGCAAGACCTATGCCCAGCCGGTACTGAGCGATATCAACCTGACGTTGATGCGCGGTGAAGTGCTGGCGCTGACCGGCGAAAATGGTGCCGGCAAAAGTACCTTGTCCAAGATTATCGGTGGCCTGGTCACGCCAACGACCGGGCAGATGCAATTCCAGGGTCAGGATTACCGCCCCGGCAGCCGGGCCCAGGCGGAATCGCTGGGTGTACGCATGGTCATGCAGGAACTCAACCTGCTGCCGACCCTGTCCGTGGCCGAGAACCTGTTCCTCGACAACCTGCCTAGCCACGGTGGTTGGATCAGCCGCAAGCAACTGCGCAAGGCGGCGGTCGAGGCCATGGCCCAGGTGGGGCTCGACGCAATCGATCCCGACACGCTGGTCGGTGAGCTGGGCATCGGCCACCAGCAGATGGTCGAGATCGCCCGCAACCTGATCGGTGATTGCCATGTGCTGATTCTCGATGAGCCGACCGCGATGCTGACGGCCCGCGAAGTCGAAATGCTCTTTGAGCAGATCACACGCTTGCAGGCACGCGGCGTGTCGATCATCTACATTTCCCATCGCCTCGAAGAGTTGGCGCGGGTCGCCCAGCGCATTGCGGTGCTACGCGACGGCAACCTGGTCTGCGTCGAGCCGATGGCGAACTACAACAGCGAACAATTGGTGACGCTGATGGTCGGCCGTGAGTTGGGCGAGCACATCGACCTGGGCCCCCGGAAAATCGGTGCTCCTGCACTGACCGTCAAGGGGCTGAGCCGGTCCGACAAGGTCCGCGACGTATCCTTTGAAGTGCGCAGTGGTGAAATCTTTGGCATCTCCGGCCTGATCGGGGCAGGGCGCACCGAGTTGTTGCGGCTGATCTTCGGCGCCGATGCGGCCGACAGCGGCACCGTGGCGCTGGGCTCGCCGGCCAGTGTCGTCAGCATCCGGTCGCCGGCCGATGCGGTGGCCCATGGCATCGCCTTGATCACTGAGGATCGCAAGGGCGAAGGCCTGCTGCTGACGCAATCCATCGCGGCGAATATCGCCCTGGGGAACATGCCGGAGATTTCCAGCGCCGGCCTGGTCAATGGCAGCGCCGAGGTGGCGTTGGCGCAGCGGCAGATCGACGCGATGCGCATCCGCAGCTCGAGCCCGACGCAATTGGTGTCCGAACTGTCCGGCGGCAACCAGCAGAAAGTCGTGATCGGCCGCTGGCTCGAGCGCGATTGCTCGGTGCTGCTGTTCGACGAGCCGACCCGTGGCATCGACGTCGGCGCCAAATTCGACATCTATGCATTGCTCGGTGAGTTGACTCGCCAGGGCAAGGCGTTGGTCGTGGTCTCCAGTGACCTGCGGGAACTGATGCTGATTTGTGATCGCATCGGCGTGTTGTCCGCCGGGCGCCTGATCGATACCTTCGAGCGCGACAGCTGGACCCAGGATGACTTGCTTGCCGCCGCGTTCGCCGGCTACCAGAAACGTGATGCGCTGCTCAACGAAGCAGCGCCTAGGGATCTCTCATGAAAACCGCACCTGCCGCTGGCAAATCCACTGGCAATTTCTATGGCCTCGGCACCTACCTGGGCCTGGCTGGCGCGTTGCTGGCCATGGTCGCGCTGTTCTCGGTCCTGAGCAGCCACTTCCTGTCCTATGACACGTTCAGCACCCTGGCCAACCAGATTCCGGACCTGATGGTATTGGCCGTCGGCATGACCTTTATCCTGATCATCGGTGGCATCGACCTATCGGTGGGATCGGTGTTGGCGCTCGCCGCCTCGACAGTCAGCATCGCGGTGCTCGGCTGGGGCTGGAGCGTCTGGCCGTCGGCCTTGCTTGGCATGGCCGTGGCCGCGTTGGCGGGGACTGTCACCGGCTCGATTACCGTGGCCTGGCGTATCCCATCGTTCATCGTCTCGCTGGGCGTGCTGGAAATGGCCCGGGGCCTGGCGTACCAGATGACCGGTTCGCGGACCGCCTACATCGGCGATTCGTTCGCCTGGCTGTCCAACCCGATCGCCTTTGGCATTTCACCTTCGTTCATCATCGCCTTACTGGTGATCTTCATTGCCCAGGCGGTGCTGACCCGCACCGTGTTCGGCCGCTACCTGATCGGCATCGGCACCAACGAGGAGGCCGTGCGCCTGGCGGGGATCAACCCAAAACCCTACAAGATCCTGGTGTTCAGCCTGATGGGGTTGCTGGCTGGCGTTGCGGCGCTGTTCCAGATTTCGCGTCTGGAAGCGGCGGATCCGAACGCGGGTTCGGGGCTTGAGTTGCAGGTCATTGCGGCCGTGGTGATCGGCGGCACCAGCCTGATGGGCGGGCGTGGCTCGGTGATCAGTACCTTCTTCGGCGTGCTGATCATTTCGGTGCTGGCGGCGGGCCTGGCCCAGATCGGCGCCACCGAACCGACCAAGCGCATCATTACCGGCGCGGTGATCGTGGTGGCGGTGGTGCTCGACACGTACCGCAGCCAGCGCGCCAGTCGGCGGGCTTGAACCATGGCGACGATCAAGGATGTGGCGGCGCTTGCAGGCATTTCCTACACGACCGTGTCCCACGTCGTGAACAAGACGCGGCCGGTCAGTGACGAGGTGCGACGCAAAGTCGAGGCGGCAATCGAGCGGTTGGACTACGTGCCCAGCGCGGTGGCGCGCTCGCTCAAGGCCAAGACCACGGCAACCATCGGCCTGCTGGTGCCCAATAGTCTCAACCCGTACTTCGCCGAGCTGGCTCGGGGGATCGAGGATTACTGCGAGCGCAATGGTTACTGCGTGATCCTCTGCAACTCCGATGACAACCCGGACAAGCAGCGCAGTTATCTGCGGGTGTTGCTGGAAAAACGCATCGACGGGCTGATCGTGGCCTCGGCCGGGGGCGATGTCGGCTTGGCCGAAGGGCTGGCCAACGTGCGCACGCCCATGGTGATCGTTGACCGTGGGCTTGACGGCGTGGACGCGGACCTGGTGCGCATCGACCACGAGTACGGCGCGTACCTCGCGACTCGGCACCTGCTGGAGCTGGGCCATCGTGACATCGCTTTTATTGGTGGGCCGGCGGACACCAGCGTGGCGCAAATGCGCCTGGCGGGCTATTGCCGTGCGCTGAAAGAGGCGGGGATCGAGCTGCCTGTGGAGCGCATGCTTGAAAGTGATTTCACCAGTACCGGCGGCTATCGGGCCGCGGCACAACTGCTTGAGCAGCAACCGCCCAGCGCGATTTTCGCCGCCAACGACATGATCGGTATCGGTGCGCTGCGCGCCGCCGCCGAACGCAATGTGCGCGTGCCCAGCGAGCTGTCGATCATCGGCTTCGATGACATCCAGATGAGCCGTTATGTCTACCCGGCGCTGACCACGGTGGGGCAGTCGATCCTGCAGCTTGGCGAAATGGCTGCAGAAGTTTTGCTGCGACGCATCGCTACGCCGGGGCTTGTCACTGACCAGCGGATCGTGACGCCGAGCATTGTCCTGCGAGAATCGACTGCACCGCTGTCCGGCACATTCGCCCAGTACCGCTGAACCGAATAGATGAGTAATGAAGCAATGCCAGCAAACGTAGTGGTAATAGGCAGCCTGAACATGGACCTGGTGACCCGTGCACCGCGTCTGCCTCGCGGTGGTGAAACCCTGATCGGAGAGTCGTTCTCTACCATTCCAGGTGGCAAGGGCGCCAACCAGGCGGTGGCCGCCGCGCGCCTGGGCGCGCAGGTGTCCATGGTCGGCTGCGTCGGCAGTGACGCCTACGGCCAGCAACTGCGCGGTGCGCTGTTGGCCGAGGGCATCGATTGCCAGGCGGTCAGCGTCGTGGACGGCTCCAGCGGTGTGGCGCTGATCGTGGTCGATGACAACAGCCAGAATGCGATCGTCATCGTCGCCGGGGCCAATGGCGAGCTGACGCCAACGGTTCTCGAGCGTTTCGACGCCGTGCTGCAAAGCGCCGATGTCATCATCTGCCAGCTCGAAGTGCCGGATGCCACTGTGGGGCATGCGCTCAAGCGCGGACGCGAACTCGGCAAGACCGTCATCCTCAACCCGGCGCCGGCCTCCCGTGCGCTGCCGTCCGAATGGTACGCCTACGTCGACTACCTGATCCCCAATGAAAGCGAAGCGATGGTCCTGAGTGGTCTGGCGGTGGACTCCCTGGAAACCGCCGAAGCTGCCGCGACGCAGTTGATCGCCAGCGGTGCCGGCAAAGTGATTGTGACGCTGGGCGCCCAAGGGCTGGTGTTCGCCAATGGCTCGAGCTTCGAGCACTTCCCCGCGCCACGGGTCAAGGCTGTGGACACCACGGCGGCCGGCGATACGTTTGTCGGTGGCTTCGCAGCCGCGCTGGCGAGCGGCAAGGACGAAGCCGAGGCGATTCGTTTTGGTCAGGTCGCCGCTGCGCTGTCGGTCACCCGCGCGGGCGCTCAGCCCTCCATCCCCACTTTGCTGGAAGTACAGGCGTTCAAATCATGAAAAAGACTCCGTTGCTGAACGTGGCCATGTCACGGTTGATTGCGTCCCTCGGCCATGGCGACAAAGTGGTCATTGGCGACGCCGGCCTGCCGGTCCCGCCACACGTCGAGCTGATCGACCTGGCGCTGACCCATGGTATTCCTGATTTCGTCAGTACCTTGAAGGTGGTGCTCAGCGAAATGCAGGTCGAGAGCCACGTACTGGCCGAGGAAATCCTTGATAAGCAACCGTCGGCCCTGGCCACGTTGGAGGCGTTGCATGCCGAAGGCGCGTTGGGCTCGCGGGAGCTGGTCAGCCACGAACAGTTCAAGCTGCTCAGCCGCGAGGCGAGGGCGATTATCCGCACGGGAGAATGCTCTCCCTATTGCAACGTGGTGCTCGTCGCGGGCGTCACGTTCTGAGTCTTACCCACCTGCACAAGGAGTGCGCCATGCACCGCTATGCTCAGAAGGTCCATCAACTGCTGCGGAGTCTGCTGCTTTTGTCCCTGATCACCACCGCAAGCGCCCAGGCGGCAGAAAAAATCGACCTGATCATCGACACCGACCCGGGCGCCGATGATGTGGTTGCGCTGTTGTTCGCCCTGGCGTCGCCCGAAGAACTGCATATCCGCGCATTGACCACCGTCGCAGGCAACGTGCGCCTGGACAAGACTTCTCGCAATGCGCGCCTGGCCCGGGAGTGGGCAGGCCGCGAAGAGGTCCCGGTCTATGCCGGTGCGCCAAAGCCGATGATGCGTACGCCGATCTACGCGGAAAACATCCATGGCAAGGAAGGCCTGTCGGGTGTAACCGTGCATGAGCCGAAGAAAGGCTTGGCCCAGGGCAATGCAGTCAACTACCTGATCGACACCCTCAAGGCCGCCAAGCCGCACAGCATCACCATCGCCATGCTTGGGCCGCAAACCAACCTCGCGCTTGCGCTGATCCAGGAACCGGACATCGTCCAGGGCATCAAGGAAGTGGTCATCATGGGCGGCGCGCATTTCAACGGCGGCAATATCACGCCGGTGGCCGAGTTCAATCTGTACGCCGATCCCCAGGCGGCCGAAGTGGTTGCCAAAAGTGGCGTGAAGCTGACCTATCTGCCGTTGGACGTGACCCACAAGATCCTCACCAGCGAGGCACGCCTGAAGCAGATTGCGGCACTCAACAACAACGCCAGCAAGTTGGTCGGCGATATCCTCAACGAATACGTCAAGGGCGACATGGAGCACTACGGCATGACGGGTGGGCCGGTACACGACGCGACGGTGATTGCCTATCTGCTCAAGCCGCAACTGTTTAGCGGTCGTTCGGTCAATGTCGTCGTGGACAGTCGCGAGGGCCCGACGTTCGGGCAGACCATCGTCGACTGGTACGACGGCCTGAAAGCACCGAAGAACGCGTTATGGGTGGAAAACGGCGATGCCCAGGGCTTCTTTGACCTGCTGACCGAGCGACTGGCGCGCCTGAAGTAACCTGCCTGGCTATGTGTCCGCAGGCTGGGCCTGGGGGCACATGAGTTCAATCCACCGCGTCGACGATGCTCGGGTAGCGTTCGAACGCTTGCTGGATAAAGTCGCGGGCGACCTCCGTGCCCAACTCTCTCACCAACAATTCTATGCAGATAACTGCCAATTCCTCCGGGCTGCCCGGGCTATAGGAACTATGGCCCTCCGACCATTTGGCATTGATGGTGGCTTCGATGCTGACGGTGCTCATGGTAGGGCTCGCGAGTTGGAGGTCGGTAGGCTGAGTTAAACATTTTTGCCAGGGATTTGGCACTGCGACTTAGGCATCGGGGGAGGGCTGTGCGACACTCGTCTTTTTATTTTTCAAGGGAGCCCCGCCGTGCAGATCGATTTGAATGCTCCTGACGGCCTCACCGTCGAGGCGGTTCGTCAATTGCTGGCCTCGGCCAGTGACGACGAGCATACGCAGTTGCGCGTGACCAAGAGCGGTATCGCCTATTTGTCTTCGGGTGTGGTCGGTGGCACTGATATCGGCGACTTGCGGTTTCGGCTCGAGACCTGGGCGAAGGGCTCGGGATATGTCGGTCGGGTCGCTGCCAGCGACGAGGTCTGGGTCATGCAGATCTACAACGCGCTGAAGGACAACTGGCCCAATCCACCTTTCGATTACATCGACGTTTATTGAGCCGCGTTCATATCCAGTCACGATTCTGGACCGAACAGGGTCGCGGGCTCAGGCAAACTGCCAGCTTTGCCCAGGCGGATGGCAACGGTGCTGAAACCAAGCCCCGTTTGGGTTGTCGCACGCTCTCTGTTTATCAATCAAAAAAGGAGGCTTCATGCCTTGGAAGCTCGCGTCACTGAGTACTTTGCTGGCCGTTGCGCTGTTGAGCGGTTGCAGCAGCACCTCTGAATCGACCCCCGAACCTGCGGCGGCCGAGACCGGCCATGACCGCTGCGAAGCGAAGTCCGCCGAGTTCGCGATCGGCAAGAAGGCCTCGCCGGAGTTGTTGGAGCAGGCACGGACTCGTGCGGGTGCGCAGATTGCTCGTATTCTCAAGCCCAACGACATGGTGACCCTTGAGTACCGCTCCGATCGCCTGAACCTCAATACCGATGCCAACCTGGTGATCAATCGGGTGAACTGCGGCTGATTCGGTTTTCGACCGGCCATAAAAAACCCCGTCACTTGGACGGGGTTTTTTTAGCGCGCCGGGAAATTACTCTGGGCGAACTTGTGCAGCTTGCATACCCTTTTGGCCTTTCTCAGCCACGAAGGAAACGGTCTGGCCTTCTTTCAGGCTTTTGAAACCGTCGCTTTCGATAGCTTTGAAGTGTACGAACAGGTCGTCACCGCCACCTTGAGGAGTGATGAAGCCGAAGCCTTTTTCATCGTTGAACCATTTAACGGTGCCGGTTTGGCGATTAGACATGGTGTATCTCCAAGAAACATATATTTTCAGTGTACTGTGCTGCTCAGGCCAACTGGGCACACCCGGGTATCATAGTCGAAATGTTCGATTTGGGAGCCCCCCGGACGAGCTGTTTGCCAATCAGTCGTGTTTTCTCTATCGTCCGGATTGGCTGAAAGCCCCGGTTTCAAAGGCTTTCAGCCGAAAGTAAAGACGATAAAAAAAGCTGAAAAACCTGAAAAAATCGTACGAAAAAGCGTTTATTCGGCCCTTTTTATCGGCGCCGAGGGCCTCGCGTGGTACCGATTATTCATTTTTTCGCAGGTGGATTGGCCTTGCATTTGGCGATTTGACCGAGCGCTTTCTGCTGCAGTTCAGGGGTGGCCTTGTTGTCCATCAGCGCCTGGATGTCACTGGCCGGATAGGATTTGATCGCGTCGGCGCCACAGGCACAGTGTGATTTGGCCGCTGCTGCGCCGATCTGGGGAGTGGCCGCTTCAGTGCACTGGGCCATGTATTTTTCACGCTCGCCCTTCGGCCATTCGGCGTGGGCGGCCAGCGGAAGCAGCAGGGCGAGGGGGGCGACTACTGCCAGTAGTGTATTCAGACGCATGCGAGGATGCTCCTTTTGGGGTCGATGTCTTGTTATCTGAGGCGTTGCAGGCGCTTCGGTTCAGCACTTTGGCATAAAAAGCGTGAGTTTACGCGCGCTTCCATCCGGAGGCGGCGATGACCGTTCATCTGTGCTAGGATGCCGGGCTCGGGTATTTCTCAGGCGCCGGATGACGACAGGTCCCGGTGGCGGCAAATGTTCGATTAACCCTGATTTGAATCCCAGTCACTCTGGTTCGGTTTTCCCGGTTGGCCGCAAGGCTCCTGCCGCTGTAAGGCAGGCGTTCGTCATTGAATGGCCTGGACTGGATCTTGTACTGGCTCATCCCAACCCACGTGACCTTTGGTAGGGGTCACCACTAGGAGAGGAGGCGCCATGCCAACTATTACTCTTCCCGACGGCAGTCAACGTTCATTCGATCACCCGGTTTCCGTAGCCGAGGTCGCCGCATCCATTGGCGCGGGCCTGGCCAAGGCCACTCTGGCCGGCAAGGTCAACGGCAAGCTGGTCGACGCCAGCGATGTCATCGACAGCGATGCCACGCTGCAAATCATCACGCCCAAGGATGAAGAGGGGCTGGAGATCATTCGTCACTCCTGCGCGCACCTGGTTGGCCATGCGGTCAAGCAGCTGTATCCGAGCGCGAAAATGGTCATCGGGCCGGTCATCGACGAAGGCTTCTATTACGACATCGCCTTCGAACGTCCTTTCACCCCGGACGACATGGCGGCCATCGAGCAGCGCATGCAGCAGCTGATCGAGAAAGATTACGACGTCATCAAGAAAGTCACCCCGCGCGCCGAAGTCATCGAAGTCTTCAAGGCCCGTGGCGAGGACTACAAGCTGCGTCTGGTGGAAGACATGCCGGACGAGCAGGCCATGGGCCTGTACTACCACGAAGAATACGTCGACATGTGCCGTGGCCCGCACGTGCCGAACACGCGTTTCCTGAAATCCTTCAAGCTGACCAAGCTGTCCGGCGCCTACTGGCGTGGCGACGCGAAGAACGAGCAGTTGCAGCGCGTCTATGGCACTGCCTGGGCGGACAAGAAGCAACTGGCGGCCTACATCCAGCGTATCGAAGAAGCCGAGAAGCGCGATCACCGCAAGATCGGCAAGCGCCTGGGGCTGTTCCATACCCAGGAAGAATCCCCGGGCATGGTGTTCTGGCACCCGAACGGCTGGACGATGTACCAGGTGCTTGAGCAGTACATGCGCCAGGTCCAGCGTGAAAACGGCTACCTGGAAATCAAGACGCCGCAAGTGGTCGACCGCAGCCTGTGGGAGAAATCCGGGCACTGGGCCAACTACGCCGACAACATGTTCACCACCCAGTCGGAAAACCGCGACTACGCCATCAAGCCGATGAACTGCCCTTGCCACGTGCAAGTGTTCAACCAGGGCTTGAAGAGCTACCGCGAACTGCCAATGCGCCTGGCCGAGTTCGGTGCCTGCCACCGTAACGAACCATCGGGTGCGCTGCACGGCATCATGCGCGTGCGGGCATTTACCCAGGACGATGCGCACATCTTCTGCACGGAAGAGCAGATGCAGGCAGAATCCGCCGCCTTCATCAAGCTGACCATGGACGTCTATCGCGACTTCGGCTTCACCGAAGTCGAAATGAAGCTGTCCACTCGTCCGGAAAAACGCGTCGGTTCCGACGAGCTGTGGGATCGCGCCGAGGCCGCCCTGGCCGCAGCCCTTGATAGTGCGGGCCTTGCGTACGACTTGCAGCCAGGCGAGGGCGCCTTCTACGGTCCGAAGATTGAATTCTCGTTGAAAGATTGCCTCGGTCGCGTGTGGCAGTGTGGTACCTTGCAGCTCGATTTCAACCTGCCGATCCGTCTGGGCGCTGAATATGTGTCCGAAGACAACAGCCGCAAGCACCCGGTCATGCTTCACCGCGCGATCCTCGGTTCGTTCGAGCGTTTCGTCGGGATTCTGATCGAGCATTACGAGGGCGCGTTCCCCGCGTGG
Organism: Pseudomonas sp. HB05; assembly: GCF_016756915.1. NCBI lineage: Bacteria > Pseudomonadati > Pseudomonadota > Gammaproteobacteria > Pseudomonadales > Pseudomonadaceae > Pseudomonas > Pseudomonas sp. HB05. The sequence goes on along the minus strand of NZ_JAESPG010000010.1, from coordinate 130,860 downwards.
CTGGCGCCGACCCAGGCAGTGATCATGAATATCACTGATAAACAGGCAGATTTTGCCGCCGAGGTCGAAAAAACTCTCAACCAAAGCGGATTTCGTGCCAAGTCCGACTTGAGAAATGAAAAGATCGGCTTTAAAATCCGCGAGCATACTTTGCTCAAGGTTCCCTTTCTCTTGGTTATTGGAGATCGGGAGGTCGAGATGCAGACTGTCGCTGTGCGTACTCGTGAAGGTGCTGACCTGGGCTCGATGCCCGTCGCCGAATTCGCTGAGTTTCTCGCGCAAGCGGTTTCCCGGCGTGGTCGCCCAGATTCGGAGTAATTATTATTAAGCGTGAAATGAGACAAGATAAACGAGCTGCACCGAAAGCCCCGATCAACGAGAATATCTCGGCACGCGAGGTTCGGTTAATTGGCGCTGATGGCGAGCAGATTGGCATCGTCTCGATTGATGAAGCGCTTCGTATTGCTGAAGAAGCCAAGCTTGATCTGGTGGAAATCTCCGCGGACGCAGTCCCGCCCGTTTGCCGGGTGATGGACTACGGCAAGTCGATCTTCGAGAAGAAGAAGCAGATTGCCGCGGCGAAGAAAAACCAGAAGCAGATTCAGGTAAAAGAAATCAAGTTTCGTCCAGGGACGGAGGAAGGGGATTACCAGGTAAAACTGCGCAACCTGGTACGTTTCCTGAGTGACGGGGACAGGGCCAAGGTATCCTTGCGATTCCGCGGCCGTGAGATGGCCCACCAGGAGCTGGGGATGGAACTCCTCAAGCGGGTTGAACAAGACCTGCTTGAGTACGGTTCGGTCGAACAGCATCCTAAGATGGAAGGACGCCAGCTGATCATGGTCATCGCCCCGAAAAAGAAGAAGTAATCAACAGGGCACGGCAGGCCTTGCGATTATGTTTATCAACTGAATGCGGAGTATCCGAACATGCCAAAGATGAAAACCAAAAGTGGTGCTGCTAAGCGGTTTCTGAAAACTGCTAACGGTATCAAGCACAAGCACGCTTTCAAGAGCCACATCCTGACCAAAATGTCGACCAAGCGTAAGCGTCAACTGCGCGGTAGCAGCTTGCTGCATCCGTCTGACGTGGCAAAAGTCGAGCGCATGCTGCGCCTTCGTTAATTTTTGGATCAAGAATAGAGGAAGTAACTCATGGCTCGTGTAAAGCGTGGCGTCATTGCCCGTAAGCGTCACAAAAAAATTCTGAAACTTGCTAAAGGCTACTACGGCGCGCGTTCCCGCGTATTCCGTGTTGCCAAGCAAGCGGTAATCAAGGCAGGCCAATACGCCTACCGTGACCGTCGTCAGAAAAAACGTCAGTTCCGCGCTCTGTGGATCGCTCGTATCAATGCTGGTGCTCGTGTTAACGGTCTGTCCTACAGCCGTTTCATCGCTGGCCTGAAAAAAGCGTCCATCGAGATCGACCGTAAGGTTCTGGCTGATCTGGCAGTGAACGAAAAAGCGGCGTTTGCTGCGATTGTCGAGAAAGCTAAAGCCACCTTGGCTTAAGTACCCCCGGCAGTCACCGGGGTCCGCATCTGCGGGCCCAGGTGTCAAACGTCATAAATAGGGGAAGAGCCTTAAAGCTCTTCCCCTATTTTGTATCTGGAGTCTGTACATGGAAAACCTGGACGCGCTGGTCGCTCAAGCACTAGAGGCTGTGCAAAGCGCTGAAGATATCAATGCCCTGGAGCAAATCCGGGTTCACTACCTTGGCAAGAAGGGCGAGTTGACTCAGGTGATGAAGACCCTGGGGAACCTGCCGGCCGAAGAGCGTCCGCAGGTCGGTGCGCTGATCAACGTCGCCAAGGAACGTGTCACAGAGGTCCTCAATGCGCGCAAGGCGTTGTTCGAGGAGGCAGGCCTGGCTGCCAAGCTCGCCGCCGAGTCCATCGACGTGACCCTGCCTGGCCGTGGCCAGACTTCCGGTGGCCTGCATCCGGTGACCCGGACCCTGGAACGCATCGAGCAGTTCTTCACCCACATCGGCTATGGCATTGCCGAAGGCCCTGAGGTCGAAGACGACTATCACAACTTCGAGGCGCTCAACATCCCAGGCCATCACCCGGCCCGGTCGATGCATGACACCTTCTATTTCAATGCGAACATGCTGTTGCGCACCCATACCTCGCCGGTACAGGTCCGCACCATGGAATCGCAGCAGCCGCCGATCCGCATCGTCTGCCCAGGCCGTGTGTATCGCAGCGACTCCGATATTACCCACTCGCCGATGTTCCACCAGGTCGAAGGCCTGCTGGTTGATCGCGACATCAATTTCGCCGACCTGAAGGGCACTATCGAAGAGTTCCTGCGGGTGTTCTTCGAAAAAGAACTGGCCGTGCGTTTCCGCCCTTCGTATTTCCCGTTCACCGAGCCATCGGCTGAAGTCGACATGGAATGCGTGATGTGCAGCGGCAAAGGTTGCCGTGTCTGCAAGCAGACCGGTTGGCTGGAAGTCATGGGCTGCGGCATGGTTCATCCGAACGTGCTGCGCATGTCCGGGATCGACCCGGAAGAATTCTCGGGCTTTGCCTTCGGCATGGGCGTCGAGCGCCTGGCCATGCTGCGTTACGGCGTGAATGACTTGCGTCTGTTCTTCGACAACGACTTGCGGTTCCTCGCGCAATTTCGCTAGTCGTAACGAACCTTTAGGAGAGCAGGATGAAATTCAGTGAACAATGGCTGCGTGGCTGGGTAAGCCCGCAGGTGAGCCAGGACGAGCTGGTTGCTCGCCTGTCGATGGCCGGCCTCGAGGTCGATAGCGTGACGCCGGCCGCCGGTGCCTTCAGCGGCGTGGTGGTGGGAGAGGTGCTGGGCACCGAGCAGCACCCAGACGCCGACAAGCTGCGGGTTTGCCAGGTCAGCAATGGCGCGGAAACGTTCCAGGTCGTGTGCGGTGCGCCCAACGTGCGTCCGGGCCTGAAGATTCCGTTCGCCATGATCGGCGCCGAACTGCCGGGCGACTTCAAGATCAAGAAAGCCAAGCTGCGCGGTGTCGAGTCCAACGGCATGCTGTGCTCCCAGGCGGAACTGCAGATTGGCGAAGGCAATGATGGCCTGATGGAGCTGCCAGCCGATGCGCCGGTGGGCCAGGACATTCGTGAATACCTGGGCCTGGACGACGCGAGCATCGAGGTTGACCTGACCCCGAACCGTGGCGACTGCCTGTCGGTGGCCGGCCTGGCCCGGGAAGTGGGCGCGCTGTATGACGCTCCTGTAACGCGTCCGGCAATCATCGCTGTACCCGCCGTGCACGATGAAGTGCGCTCGATCGACGTCCTGGCGCCGGCGGCATGCCCTCGTTACTTGGGTCGAGTGATCCGAAACGTCGACCTTTCGAAGCCGACACCACTGTGGATGGTTGAACGCCTGCGTCGCTCCGAAGTGCGCAGCATCGACGCGGCTGTCGACATCACCAACTACGTGATGCTTGAACTGGGTCAACCGCTGCACGCGTTCGATCTCGCCGAAATCAACGGCGGCATTCGCGTGCGCATGGCCGAAGAAGGCGAAAAACTGGTACTGCTCGACGGCCAGGAAGTGGCCTTGCGCAGCGATACGCTGGTCATTGCCGACCATTCCCGAGCCCTGGCGATTGCTGGCGTGATGGGTGGCGAACACAGCGGCGTGTCTACGACCACTCGCGATGTATTCCTCGAAAGCGCATTCTTCGACCAGATCGCGGTGGCCGGCAAGGCGCGTTCCTATGGCCTGCACACCGACGCCTCGCACCGCTATGAGCGTGGCGTGGACTGGCAACTGGCACGTGAAGCCATGGAGCGCGCCACTGGCCTGCTGCTGGAGATCACCGGTGGCGAAGCCGGTCCGATCGTCGAGACCGTCAACGAACAGCATTTGCCAAAGATTGCGCCGGTCACCTTGCGTGCCCAACGCATCACCCAGATGCTGGGCATGGAAATGGCTCCAGCCGAAGTCGAGCGTCTGCTCAGCGCGCTGGGCCTGACCATCCGTGCCGATGGGGAAGGGCAGTGGCAGGTTGAAGTGCCGAGCCACCGCTTCGATATCAGCCTGGAAGTTGACCTGATCGAAGAACTGGCTCGCTTGTACGGTTACAACCGCCTGCCGGTTCGCTATCCGCAGGCGCGTCTGGCCCCGCAAGCCAAGGCCGAGGCTCGCAGCGAACTGCCAGAGCTGCGTCGCCTGCTGGTGGCTCGTGGGTATCAGGAAGCGATCACCTACAGCTTCATCGATCCGCGTCAGTTCGAACTGTTCAATCCAGGTGTCGAACCACTCTTGCTGGCGAACCCGATTTCCAACGACATGGCGGCCATGCGCTCGTCCCTGTGGCCGGGCCTGGTCAAGTCGTTGCAGCACAACCTGAACCGCCAGCAGGATCGCGTGCGGCTGTTCGAGAGTGGCCTGCGCTTCGTGGGTCAGCTGGACGGCTTGAAGCAAGAGCCGATGCTGGCCGGTGTCGTTTGTGGCAGTCGCCTGCCGGAAGGCTGGGCTCAAGGGCGCGATGTCGTCGACTTCTTCGACGTCAAGGCCGACGTGGAAGCCGTGCTGGGCTTTGCCGGCGCGCTCGGCGCGTTCACTTTCGTGCCTGGCAAGCATCCGGCGCTGCATCCGGGCCAGACCGCGCGCATCGAGCGAGAAGGTCGTGAAGTCGGTTACGTCGGCGCGATCCACCCTGAACTGTCCAAGACCCTGGGTCTCGACCGTCCAGTCTTCGTTTTCGAGCTGATCCTGGCCGAAGTCGCCCAAGGAAAAATGCCGAAATTCCAGGAGTTGTCACGCTTTCCTGAAGTGCGTCGCGACCTGGCCCTGGTGGCTGATGTCGGCGTCGCATCCAGTGCGGTTCTGGCAGTAATTCGTGAAAATGCAGGCGAATGGCTGACGGACCTCAGGCTATTTGACGTGTATCAGGGTAAAGGCATTGATCCTCATAGAAAAAGCCTTGCCGTCGGCTTGACCTGGCAGCATCCATCGCGCACTCTTAATGACGATGAGGTGAATACCGCAACGCAGAATATCCTCACCTCGCTCGAACACAGGTTGAACGCCACGTTAAGGAAGTGACGTATGGGGGCTCTGACGAAAGCTGAGATGGCGGAACGTCTGTATGAGGAGTTGGGCCTGAATAAACGGGAGGCCAAAGAATTGGTCGAACTGTTTTTCGAAGAAATCAGGCACGCTCTCGAGGACAACGAACAGGTCAAATTGTCGGGTTTCGGCAATTTTGACCTTCGGGACAAACGCCAGCGGCCTGGCCGCAATCCGAAAACGGGAGAAGAAATCCCGATCACGGCTCGCCGTGTGGTCACCTTTCGTCCAGGGCAGAAGTTGAAGGCCCGAGTTGAGGCTTATGCTGGAACCAAGTCATAACGACGAGCTACCCGTCATCCCAGGCAAACGCTACTTCACCATTGGTGAAGTCAGCGAGCTGTGTGCGGTTAAGCCGCACGTGCTGCGCTATTGGGAGCAGGAGTTTCCTCAACTCAACCCGGTCAAGCGCCGCGGAAACCGCCGGTATTATCAGCGCCAGGACGTGCTGATGATCCGGCAGATCCGCGCGCTGCTGTACGACCAGGGGTTCACCATCGGCGGCGCGCGCCTGCGCCTCTCCGGTGACGAGGCCAAGGACGACACAACCCAGTACAAACAAATGATCCGCCAGATGATCGCCGAGCTTGAAGATGTGCTGGTGGTGCTCAAGAAATAAATTTCTGCTTTTAAATACTTCCAGTTTTCAAAAGCTTGCGATATATTCCTGAGCGTTCCGTTGAGAAGCGGAACAAGATTCACGCCTAGTCGGGGCGTAGCGCAGTCCGGTAGCGCACTAGCATGGGGTGCTAGGGGTCGAGTGTTCGAATCACTCCGTCCCGACCATATTTTCTGAGTAGAATCAGGCAGTTAAGCCGATCAGATAGATCGGCTTTTTTGTGTGCGCGTAAAACATGCGCAAAACTAACCGGTAATTTCGCTGATATTCAAAACACGTGAATCGTTCATTGGCGCCGTCCAGCAAAAGGCCGGAAACACCTCGGCAAGTGCGCGATCTCCACGCCGCCGCCTAGGCATTACTGCAACCTTCACCCTGCGCTAATCCGACCTTCAACCTGAGTGCGTGTCTCGCCGCCGATCCAGATTTGGCCTGCATCATCGCGAGTTACGTGGATGCGCCCTTGGCGACCGAGGCGGGTGCCTTGGGCGGCGACATAGTCTTGCTCAACCACACCTGTGTCGAATAACCACTGTGCCAGTGAGGCATTAAGGCTGCCTGTAACCGGGTCTTCGACAACGGCACCGAGGTGATCGCTGAAAAAGGCGCGAACTTCGAAGGTGGCATCGCCATGGGCGTGACGACCAATGACGCCAAAGTCGATTCTGCGTGGCCAGCTCCGGGCCGGTTGCAGGGAAAGGACTTTCTCTGCCGAAGCCAGGCGGATTCCCAGCCATCCGGGACCGTTGTCGATCCACGCCGCATCAACGACCTCACAGGGTTCAATGCCGAGACACTGCAGCACCTCGGTTAATTCTTCTTTCGACGGAGCGCCGTAACGGAGCAGTGGGGGAGCGCCAAAGGCAAGCCGTCCTTGTTCACGGCGAATGGTCACGAGGCCCACACCGCACTCTTGGACAATGTGCGTTTCGTTCCTCGGCGCCCGTCCGGTCGAAAGCCAGGCATGGCAGCTTCCCAGCGTCGGGTGTCCAGCAAATGGCATTTCCCTGTCCAGCGTGAAAATCCTCAGCCTGTAGTCCGCCTGCGGATGCGTGGGCGAAAGCACAAAGGCTGTTTCCGACAGGTTGAGCCAGCGCGTCAGGCGCTGCATGTCATCTGTCTGCAATGCATCCGCGTCCATGACCACCGCCAGTGGGTTTCCACTCAGGGCTTTTGCTCCGAATACGTCGATCATATGGATCACCTGGGTCATCACATTCTCTCTCACCTGCGTGGCGACACAGGCTCGCCTGACCTGCCTTGAAGGGGAACCAGGCCCATTGGTTTCAACACGAAATCAGTTTGTCGAGACCAGAAGCTTCAATCCCGCGACGCCAAACAGCGCCGAGAAAAGCCCCTGGATCCAGCGTCTTGCGCGGGCGTAGCAGGCAATCATCGTGGCGGTCGAGAAAACGATGGCGTAGCCGCCGAAGATGATGACGCCGAGCGCTGCGCAACCACCGATGATCGCCGATAAGGTGCCCGGTGGAGCGTCCCCTCGGAGTCCGAGCGACATGATCGACATCCAGGACATGATGGCCTTGGGATTGCTGATGTGCATAAGGACACCCTGGCGGTACAGCGACAGGTAACGCGGCGCCTGTCCTGCCACCGTGCTGGTGCGGTCGGCGGTCGACTGCATGGCGGATCTGCCGGCACGCAGCGCGAGATAAAGCAAATAGACACCGCCGACCACCTTGATCAATAACAGCGCCTGGGCATAGGCGGCCAACAAGGCGCTGATACCCGTGGCCGCCAGGATCGCCCAGAAGAGCGAGCCGGTGATGACGCCGGACGCCAGCATCAGGGCGCGCGTGCGACCATCACGCATCGCCACATCCATGATTGCCATGTTGCTGGGGCCTGGACTTGCAGCGGCAAGGACATAGGTGCCGAAGGCGAGCAGGATCGGGCTGCCGATCATTGAGCGGCTCCTTGGAATGAATACCGCAATCCATGAAATGGATGCGGCGATCCGCTGCGCTGTAAAGCGTGGTTTTTTTTCATGGTTGCAGCAGATCCGCGCGATGAACGATATGGGCCTTGTTTCCATCGGGGTCGAGAAGGTATGCGCCGAAATAGCCGTCACCGTAGCGGGGACGCGGCCCGGGCGCTCCTACGTCCGTCCCGCCATGGGCAAGTCCCGCCGCATGGGCCAGCGCCACGGCGTGATCAGAGGACGCCAAGAAGGCGACCATGCTGCCGTTGCCGATGGACGATGGCTCGCCATTGGCAGGGATGTAGACATAGAAGCGTGGCAGAGGCGCCTCAGCGGTGACCCAGCAAAGCGCTGCCGGACCGCCATCAGGTACTACGACTCGTCGTTTCAGACCGAGTGGCGCGAGGATAGCGTCATAAAAAGCGCCTGCACGCTCAAGATCATTTGTGCCCACGGTCACATGGCTAAACATTAGACGCTCCGCTGCCTCGCCCCGTCATCGCGGCCAGACTGATGGTGAAAGATTGATTTCGTGAAATACCCTAATATGCGTGACACTTTATGGCTATTTATATAGTGTCACGCGACACTATTAATCATTCTGGAGGGTGGCAATGCGTCTTCAATCGCCCTGGATACCCCGCCTTGCAGACATCGAGGCGAGTGTCGCCGAGCGCCTGGTGCTCGCCCTGGCCGACGACATCATCGAGGGGCGACTGAAAGGGGGTGACCGTCTGCCTGCCCATCGAGACCTCGCGTGGCAGTTGCAGATCGGTCTTGGCACGGTGACCAAAGCCTATGCGGTGCTGGAGCGACGAGGTCTGGTGCGCAGCATCAAGGGCCGGGGAATGTTCGTGGCGATCCACCAGGCACATGAGGACCGGCAGATCGACCTCTCGTCCAACGTGCCGCCGGCAATGCTGACGGCCGGTCTTTTGGCGCGGACGCTGACCGGTATTGCGCGCAAGATCGACACCGATCATCTCAACCTGTATTCACCGCCCGCCGGGCATCTGGAGCATCGCCGTCTGTTGGCGCGCTGGCTTGAAACGCTCGGCATAGAGGTCAAGCCGTCGCATCTGGCGCTGACGAGTAATGCCCGCCAAGCCATTTCCCTGGCCTTCGATATTGCCTGCGGTCCTGAAGGGGTGATTTTGACAGAACGCATCACCTATCCCGGCGCGATTGCCCTGGCCCGGCGCAAGGGTTACCGGATGCAAGGCGTCGAGATCGATGCGCAAGGCATGCTGCCGCAGGCGCTTGCAGACGCCCTCGATAGCCTCGAATCAAGCGCAGGCAAAGCGGTTTATCTCACCCCGACGCTGCACAATCCGACGACGGCAACGATGGACACGGCGCGACGGCAGGCTATCGTCGATGTCTGTCGACGGTCCGGGGCCTGGATCATCGAGGATGGCGTCTACGCGTTGGGACCTCCACTTGAACCTGCGCTTGTGACGCTGGCGCCCGAGAGAGTCTTGCACGTCAACGGGCTGTCCAAATCCATCGGTCCCGGGCTGAGGATCGGCATGCTCACGCTACCGGACGGCATGAATGCCGCCGCGCAAGCAGTCTTGCAGGATGTCCCAATGACCCCGTCGCCATTGTCCTGCGCGGTGGTGGAGGAGTGGCTGTCCAGTGGCGTTATCGCATCGATCCCCCAGGACCTGCGCCATGAAGCGCGACGCCGAGCAGACCTGGCCGCTTCGCTGTTCGGCGCGGCCGGGCTTGTTTGGCATCCGGACGCCTTTCACGTCTGGCTACCGATGCCACGCGACGCTGCCGATCGCTTCGCCACAGCGGCTGCCGCGGTTGGCATCAAAGTGACTGCGCCAGAATCGGTCATGGTCGATCACACTGACCAGGCGGCCGGCATTCGGCTTTGTCTCGGCGGCCCAACCTTCGAAGACCTGGCGCAAGGATTGATGCTCCTGACCAAGCTTGAATGTTCGAATCACTCCGTCCAGACCCTGTATCCTGGCTGATTCAGATATTTAAGCCGATCAGATAGATCGGCTTTCTTTTGCGTATGCAAAACATACAAACATGCGCCTTCGTATCCATCGCTGGGGTTTCCAACCAAGGTGGCCTACGCGGGCTTTGCAAAACTAACAAGGACATCAAGTGCTACGGAAAGCAATCCTACTGATCTTGATCACCAGCTTGAGCGGCTGCATGGCCACCGCGATGCGGATGGACTACGACAAGCACAGATGCCCCTACATCGGCCTGCGCTTCGACTGGTGGCTGGTGGGCACGTCCAAAGGAAAGCTGATCCCTTTCTTGCTTATCGACGCACCGTTCTCCTTGGTGGTCGATACCGTATTTTTCCCCTTCGAATATCAGTACGAGTGCAATCTCTAAGCGCCCGCCACCGGCTGTCCAAGGGATGCCCGATAATCCGCTTCATCAACCTCCGTCAATGTCCCATGCCCATCGTAGTAATAGAACCGATGCCTGTCCCGGGCATAGCGCTCGGTCAGGAACTCCAGGGTGGCCAGATCAAAACGCTTGGCGCTCAGCGGCCGTCGATGGCAGAACAACTTGCGTGTCCCCAGTTGCAGGAAATCCGGATGCGGTACACGAACTTCATCAGGGGCGAAGTCGACATCCAGCCACTTGCCCTCCGAGAAGATCAGGGCAGGGCTGATGGCGTAAGTGCCGAGCACGCGGGTCTCAGCGGGATGGAGGCGTTTTTTCGCCTCGCCGTAGTAATACACCGCTTCCCGGTCCTTGGCCCAGCCATGTCCACAGGACTCGAAACTCGGCGCGTGAGCCTTCCGAATGGGTTCGGGGGGATGATAGAAGACCCGGTGGCAATACACGGTTTTTCCGTCTGTCAGGTAAGGCGATCCCAAGGAGCGGAAGTGCTCGGCAGGCTCCGTGGAGAACCGTTCGGGCACTTGCGTTTCGGCGTTATGGAACGGGATCAGATAGAGACCGTGGGCATCGCCGCACAGGTGGGTGTCCAGCAGTTTGAAACTCGCCGCGTCCAGCCCGTTGATCGCCCGTCCATGAAAATGCACTTGGCGGCCCACTTCGAAGCCGAGGCCGATGGCGCGTAAAGGCGCCGTTTCTGAAGATATTTGCGGGACGTCAGCCTTTGCCTGCAAGCGGTGCCACCAATAACCCTTCAATTGCGGATGGGCCTCGAAATAGGGTGCCCAGGCTTGTTGCATGGCTGCATCGATTATTCCGCCAGAACCCAGCGGGCCGTTCTTGTCGCCTGCCAGCACGGGCGTGTAATCCTGGTCATTGCGATAGAGCTGGGCCACTACGAAACTTTCCACGTCGACATCAAGGCGTTTCTGGCGTTGATAGACGTACTGGCGATCACGGTAGTAATCGAATCCCAAGTGGCGAAAGCTCGGGCCATGGGCGTCACGCAAGCGGGTCCCGGCGGCGTAGACGAATTTGTCGTCCACGGCAAAATAGTCATCCTCGTACTCACTGGCGCTGACCACGCGGCCGCACTCATCGAACACCGGCTGCCAACCCTTGAGCAGGCGGAAATCGCCGACGTAGCGGATGGTTTTCCCCGTCAGGTAATAGGCCCGTCGACTGTCCTTGGCGTAGCGTTCGTTAAGCACGGTGAAGGTTGTCAGGTCGGCATTGTCGATGCGGTAGAAGTAGTCGTACGAAATGCTCGAGCCTTGCTGCGCTTGCACGATGATCGACTGTCCGTCAGTTCCCCAGCGTTGGGCGAGCATGTGGAAGTCGTCGGGGTTTGCGATCGGCAGCGGTGTGCCGTCCTTTTGGTGCAGGGGCTTGAAGCCCTTGTAGACTTGCCCGTCGATCACCCGATAAGACGGATGGTTGCAGTACCGCACCCGAGCGGTGGCGGCGGCGATGAATTTTCCGTGCAGGAAGATGCTCGCCCCGTCGCTGAACAACGCAGAGGTTGAAGCCACCGAGGCGGGCGACGATGGCAACAGCGCCAGGCTGTCGGGTCGTGCCTGCCGGATTTCGGTGATCGCGTATTCGCCGAACCAATAGGCGCCGGTTTCGTCACGCCAGTACTGGTGGCCGAGACTTTCCAAACCCCGGTGGAACTGAAAAGGCAGGGCCTGAAGCGCATGGTAACCATGGCGCTCCCGGTAACCGGGGAGCAGGTAATAATCGTGCAACGCATCACGCAAGATCCACGGGTTGCGTCGATGCCGCCAGACCGGCTGGCCGGCCATCAACGGCGAGGGCGGATAACCTCCGTCCCCGGCACGTTGGGCTAGCTCGCCGGGTCGTGCGCCTTCAGGGCTGAGCAGGATGTAGACGTCTGGCACGCGCCCATCGCCCAGAAGCACGTCGTCCATGAACGCGAAGCCTTGATGCCACTCAAGATCAAGCGGTTCCCAGTCGGCGCAGACTGTCTCTGTGTCCGTCATGTCATTGCGGCCTTGAGGTCTGATGGTTTGGCTCCACGCAGCCATTTATAAATGCTGATACGTCTCTTCCCTGCGCATTCCAGACTTTATATCCTACGGCTCCCATCCAGACGGAATCCGCGAATGTATCTGCGCGCTAGCCTGTTGTGCCTATGCCTGTTCAGCAGCCTGAGCCAGGCCGCCGTTAAGGTTAACTGCTCGGCCCTGGCGGAAAAACTCTCGGGGACAGTGCCTGAGTTTCATCCTTCGGTGCAAGGCAAGGTCATCGGCACCGGGCGCCTGCATTTCCACGAAGCGCCGGATGAAGCTTGTGCCAACAAGAAGATTTTCGTCATACCGGGCGACTCCCTCACCGTCTACTCCAGCCTGGAGGACGAATCATGGCTGGAAGTGAATTTCATTGCCAAGGATGGCGAGGACTATACCGGTTGGGTAAAGGCTGACCGGGTCGAGATTGGCAAGCCTTATGGTGCGCCACCGGAGGATGCTGACGAGGCATCCGCCGAAGACTCGCAATAATCGTTCGGGCAACTGTGCGGAAAAACTGAAGGGCGTGACAAGGTGCGGCGATCTTGGTCCGCAGGCAGTAGAGGCTGTTTTATCAATAAGGAGTTTTGAATGTCGCTGTTAAGGATTTCTACGTTTACTCTTTGCCTGGCTGGAACCAGCGTTGCTGGCAGCTCGCTCGCGAATCAGCAAGATCAAGAGCACCAGGGGTACGTCGTCTTGGTGGCCATGGAACAGATATGCAACAAGAATAACCCTGGCCTGAACGGGGATGTGGAGAACGCCATGGCCACCGAACCAAAATTCAACGAAGCAGCCAAGGCGCAAATCAGGAAGATAAAGTCCGATCCCGCCTATAAATTCCAGGTTTCAAACATGGTGAGCACCTTAACTAACTCACCACTCGGGGCCATGGCCCAGGACATGTGCAAGGAATACGCGCCCAAGTAATTTGGGCTTTTTTCTGGCGGCATTGCAAACAATGGCAAAGTTGAAACCTTCGCCATCGTTTGCCCCGTTCAGGCCTGGGTTTTATAGCGTTCGGCAACCGCCGATTGCTTGATTTCGGACAACAATCCCTGCCGCGCGCCCTGCAACGCATCCCAGCGAGCACCGTCCTGCAGCGGCGGGATGGTCACCGGTTCGCGACGGTCGAAGCCGACCAGTGCGGCATCGACCAGGTCGCCCACTTCCATGATCTCGTTCAAGGTATTGATGTCGATGCCGGCGCGTTCCCAGATTTCGGTCCGGGTCGCCGCCGGCAGGACGGCTTGGACGTAGACGCCTTTTGGGGTCAGTTCGAGGCTGAGCCCTTGGGACAGGAACAGTACGAAAGCCTTGGTCGCCCCGTAGACCGACATGCCGAATTCCGGTGCGAGGCCAACCACCGAGCCGATGTTGATGATCGCTCCGTCGCCGGCGTTTGCCAGGCGTGGGGCGATGGCGCTGGCGAGCCGGACCAGCGCGGTGGTGTTGAGTGAAACCAGGTGCGCGACGCTGTCGGTGGTCTGTTCGATGAAGCTGCCGGACTGGGCGGCGCCTGCGTTGTTGATCAGGATGCCGATGCGGTCGTCATCACGCAGGCGGGTTTCAACTTTGTGCAGGTCGCCGATTTGGGTCAGGTCGGCCTGGAGCACGTCAACGGTCACGGTGTGTTCGTTGCGCAGTTCAGTCGCCAGTGCTTCTAGCCGCGTGCTGTCGCGGGCAACCAGCACCAGATCATGGCCGCGCTGGGCGAAGCGCTTGGCATAGACGGCGCCGATACCGGTGGAAGCGCCGGTGATGAGAACGGTTGTGCGAGTGGTCATGGTGTCAGTCTCTTCAGGATTGGGGGGCGATCAACTGCGTGATTTTTTTCGGCGCTATTGGGCATTCGCCTCGGCGAACGTCGGGTAGTCGATGTAGCCTTCGGCGCCGCCGCCATAGAGGGTCGCGGGGTTGAGGGCAGCCAAAGGGACGGCGCTTTTCAGGCGTTCCACCAGGTCTGGATTGGCAATGAACGGGCGGCCAAAGGCGATCAAGTCGGCCTTGTCTTCCAGGAGCTGCGAAGTGGCCAGGTCCAGGTCGTAGCCGTTGTTGGCGATGTAGGTGTTGTTGAAGCGCTGGCGCAAGCCGGCGAAATCGAACGGCGCCACATCACGCGGCCCGGCGGTCGCGCCTTCGACGACGTGCAGGTAGGCGATGTCCAGGGTGTTGAGCTGATCGACGATGTAGTCGAACTGCGCCTGCGGTGCGCTGCTGGACACGCCGTTGGCGGGCGAGACCGGCGAGATGCGCAGGCCGGTGCGTCCGGCACCGATCTCGCTCACGACGGCGGCGGTCACTTCCAGCAGCAGGCGGGCGCGGTTTTCAATCGAGCCACCGTAGGCATCGGTACGTATGTTGGCGCCGTCCTTGATGAACTGATCGAGCAGATAGCCGTTCGCACCGTGGATCTCCACGCCATCGAACCCGGCGGCGATGGCATTGGCAGCCGCTTGGCGGAAATCATTGACGATTCCCGGCAACTCGCTCACGTCGAGCGCTCGCGGTTCGGACACATCCTCGAAGCTGTTATTGACGAACACCTTGGTGGCGGGGCGCAGGGCGGAAGGCGCTACCGGGGCGGCGCCGTTTTCCTGCAGGGCCACGTGGGACACGCGCCCGACGTGCCACAGTTGCAGGAATATCCGACTGCCCTTGGCGTGGACCGCATCGGTCACTTCGCGCCAGCCGGCGATCTGCGCCTGGGTGTAGATGCCGGGCGTGTCCTGATAACCCTGTCCCTGCTGCGAGATCTGCGTGGCCTCGGCAATCAGCAAGCCTGCCGATGCGCGCTGGCTGTAATAGGTCGCCGCGAATTCACTGGGAACGAAGCCTTTGCCTGCGCGGTTACGCGTCAGCGGCGCCAGCACGACTCGGTTGGCGAGGGTGAGGGAGCCCAGGGTATAGGGGGTAAACAGCATCTGATCGGTCATGTCTCTCGTTTCCGTGCCAGTAGATGAGCGGTGGGTGCGGCTTGCGCTTAGGATGATGATCGAAATCTAAACTGTCAACGAATTTGATTACGGTTGGCATCTATGTATGATGAAGACTTGATCGGAGTGGTACGAGGTAAACGAACATGAGAGTCACCAAGGCCCAGGCACAGGCAAACCGGGAACACATCGTCGAGACGGCGTCCGTGTTGTTTCGCGAGCGAGGTTTTGACGGGATAGGCGTGGCGGACTTGATGGCCGCGGCCGGCTTCACCCACGGCGGTTTCTACAAGCATTTCGGTTCGAAGGCCGACCTGATGGCCGAAGCCGCTGCGGACAGTCTTTCGCGCTCATTGACCAGCGCCAGCGACCTGGATGTCGCTGGGTTCTTTGCCATGTATGTCTCGCGGGAGCACCGCGACGCTCGGGGCAACGGCTGCACGATGGCGGCGTTGTGTGGCGACGCGGCGCGTCAGTCCGATGAGGTCAAGGCCACGTTTGCCAATGGGGTGGAAGGCACGCTGGCTACCCTTGAGGAAAAGTTCGAGCCCACAGGAGAAGGTGGACGGGCAAAGATGATCAACTTGCTCGCCCATGCCATCGGCGCGGTCATGCTCTCGCGCGCTTGTCCGGATGATTCGCCGTTGGCAGACGAAATACTTGAAGTCTGCCGTGATCAGATCCTGGCGTCCTTGCCAGCCTCCGACCCCGAGGAAAACCAGCGGTAGCGCATTGCGCTACCGCTGTGGGGGATCAGAAGATGAACTTGAACAGGGCAATGACCACGATCAGGCCGATCAGGAAAATGATCCCAACGGTACCACCAAGAAATTTCAACATAGGAACGCTCTCATCGGATGGGCTTAATTTTCTAGACCCTTGGCGAGAGCGCACAGTTCGTTAAATTTGCGCGATGGGTAAAAAGCCTGGGCGCCGCTCAGTGAACCGCCAGGGACCTCGGCACGGACACATGTTCGAACTTCGAAACGGTCTTGATCCAATAGCGCCGATACTCGGTCTTGTCCGGCGCCAACGGTTTTTGGCTGGACCAAGGATGTTCCGCTTTCAGGCTGGCGCGATAAGCTTCCCATTCCTTCTGCTCGGCCGCTTCCCTGGCTTTGTTTCGATCATCGAACCAACCCAGGACGTAGGCATCGCTCTGGTCAGTTCCGCTCGCTATCAGCAGATATATGTCTGTCATCACCGGTTCCCGCCGTATTCCCACCACCCAATCACTGGGCTCTTGTCTGGTTATCGGCCGCGAATGCTGATTTTTGAAGCTGATTGATAAACGGGTTCGAGGCGCCACGGGTCAGGCATCCTCTGTTTGTGCCAGGTGCGCCATCAACCATTCGCGGAAGCGGTTGACGCTTTGCCGGTTCGGCACCTGGCCCAGGGGCTCCAACAAGCAGAATTGCGCATCGGTGCACAAGATGGCGGATGTCGGGCGCACGAGATTGCCGGTCTGTAGGTGGTCGCCGAGCAACCGCGTCCAGGCCAGGGCGATTCCCTGGCCCGCCAGCGCCGACTGGATCAGCATCGAGTAGTTGTTGATGTTGATGCGTCGACGAGGTTCTGGCGCTGGATGGCCCAGGCGCTGGAACCATTCCTTCCAGCCAATCCAGTCCCGATGCTGGTCCTCGAGCCACAGCCAGGTACAGGCGCCGAGTTGTTCAAGGTTGCCCGCCTCGGGATGCTGAGACAGGTAGGCCGGGCTGCACACCGGAAAAATTTCTTCATTGAACAGCGCAGTGACCTTCATGTTCTTGGGGGGCGTGCTGCAGTAGTACAGCGCCAGGTCGCAGTCGAGGCGGGAGAAATCCTCGACTTGATCGGTCGCGATGATGCGCAGGTCGATCTCCTCGTGCTGACGCCGGAACTCCGATACCAACGGCAGCAACCACAGCGATGCCATCGCCGTGCTGGTGACCACCGTGACTTGCTGCGCGCCTTGCCAATGACGCACGCCAGCCGTGGCACGGGCGATCTGTTGCAGCGTATCGCGAACACTTTCGTAGTATTGGCTGCCTGTCGAAGTGAGGTTGATCTCACGGGTCGTACGGACAAACAGCGCTGTGCCCAGGTAATCCTCGAGCAGGCGTATCTGGCGGCTGACAGCGCCCTGGGTGACGTTCAGCTCGCGGGCCGCCACGGTGAAACTCAGGTGGCGTGCGGCGGCTTCGAACGCTACCAGGCTGTTGAGCGGCGGCAACGGTTGCAGTTTCATTGGGCTGGGTCACTGTCTTGTTGATTTCAAGCGCAGGGCGATTGTGCAGAAGCCTGCGCGCAGTGACTACCTAATCCGGCATGACGGCTAGAGATCGATCACCAGGTTGGACGTCGGCTTGCTGCAACACAGCAAACGCAGGCCCTTGTCGATCTCCCGTTGCCGGATGCCGCCGTTGTGGTTCATGTCCACGGTGCCTTCCAGCAGGGCGGTCTTGCAGGTGCCGCAAACGCCCTGGCTGCAGGATGAAGGCACAATCGCACCGGCCTTTTTGGCTGCGCTCAGCACGGTCTGGTCGCCGGGCATGCTGAAGGTCTTGCCCGAACGTGCCAGCGTGACCGTGAAGATGTCCTGTTGATCCAATGGAGCGGCTTGCTCGATCAACGGTTCCTCATTCAACACCGCGATATCGAAGCTTTCCTGATGATAGTGGCCGAAATCGAACGACGCTTCCCTGAGCAACGCCTTGACCGCTTCCATGTAACCCTGGGGGCCACAGGTAAAGATTTCTCGCTCCTTGAAGTCCGGGACGTGTTGGCTCAACAAAGGCAAATCGAGACGACCCATCGGCTGCTGCCAGTGGCTGGCGTCGCCAAGCCCTTCACAAATATCGATGACCCGCAGTCCCGGCATATCGGCCTGCATTCGCGTCAACTCGCCGTGGAAAATGATATCCGCCGGCGTACGAGCGCTGTGCACGAAAACAATGTCCAGGTTGGCAGCCATGTCGCAGGCGGCGCGGGTCATCGACATCAACGGGGTCACGCCGGAGCCGGCGGAGAGGTACAACAGTTTTGCCGCTGGACGACCAACCGGCGTGAAGCTGCCCGCCGGCCCGGACGCCTTGAGGTTGTCTCCAGGCTTGAGATGGTCATGCAGCCAGTTCGACACCACGCCTCCGGGCACGCGTTTGACGGTGATCGAAAAAGCGAACGGGCGAGTCGGTGAAGACGACAGGGTGTAGCACCGCGCAATGGCCTGCCCATTGATGACGAGCGACAGGGTAATGAACTGGCCCGGCTCGAAACTCAACGCGCTGAAGTCCGCGCATTGGAAAGTGAACGTTTTTACATCATGGGTTTCCTGTCGCACGGCGCAACACTGCAAGGTCTTCTGCTCGCCGCTGTGCCATTGCGCGCCAAACGCTCCCCAGGTCGTCGGATCGGTAAAACGGCTAGGGCGCGTCAGCTTTTCGTAAGTCGTCATGTTCATCCCTCACACGCCGTGGGCGGCCAGACGCGCCGCGTACCAGCGCGAGAACTGGTCGACATAGGTTTCGGTAAACGCCGAGAACGGTCCGGGCGTGTAGGCCGGGTCTTGGGTGCCGCTATGGGTGATGCCGACGAGGCTGGCGTCCTGGAGGTTGGTCGCCGCCCAGACTTCGGTAAGCTTGTCCAACGCGTAGTCCACGCCTTCGACGGCGTCGGCGTGCACCAGCCATTTGGTGCGCACCAGGGTTCTATCGGGCGCGAGCGGGATGATGTAGGAGACGATCGCGTGATCGCTCATGATGTGGGTCCATGAATTATGGGTCCACAAGTGCATATCGCCCAGGTCGCGGCGTGTGAGGTCGCCAAACAGCCGGGTGCAGGCCACGCGGGTATCGAGGGTCTGGGATTCGCCGTTGCCGGCGATGACCAGGCGCTGGGAGCGGAACTGAGTCACCGCGTCCTCGCCCAGGTGCTCGACGGCGTCACACAGGTAGCCTTCGCGTTCCCAGTCCTGCTTGGTGTTGGCGTTGCGCTGGTGGTACTCCTGCAACGCCTGGAGCGAGTCCTCGCCCAGTCCATCGGTGCAGAAGCCGAAATCCTCCGGCAGGAACGACGCCGTCAGTTCGGGGTGGGTGGCGGCGCAGTGGTAGCACTCGCGATTGTTCTCGATCACCAGTTTCCAATTGCCGTTCTCGATGATCTCCGACTCGTAGGCGATCTTGGAATGGGCAAGGTCATATTGAGCGAAACGCGGCGTCATGACCTGGTCCAGGTACAGGATGTCTTCTGGCGGCTCGTCACTCAGGCAGACGAAAACATGGGTGCCGACCACGCGCGTATGGACAGGGATCAGGCTCTTGCACCCCGGGTCGAAATCCTTGCCCATGTGCGCGGCGTGTTTCAGGCTGCCATCGAGGTCGTACGTCCATTGGTGATAAGGGCAGACCAGCATGCCCACCGTCGATTTGCCGGCCTGTTTCAGGCGCGCCCCACGGTGGCGGCAGACGTTGCGGAAGGCCTGCACATGCTCGTCGTCATCGCGCACCAGGAGGATGGAGGATTTGCCGACGTCGATCGTGGAGACATCGCCGGGTTCGGAAACGTCGCTGGTGACCCCGACCAGGATCCAGTGTTTGGTAAAAAAGACATCGACGTCGGTTTCAAAAATATCCTGGCGGCCGAACAGACCGCCGGGCATGCCATGGCCGGGGGCGCGATCGGCCAGCAGTTCACGATGGGTTTTCAAGGTAGGGTTCATCGTCGATCTCACTCAAGGCAAATGATCGGTGGTTGGCGGGCAAGCAGTGCAGCAGGAAAAATGGGTGTCGTTTGTTCAAGCCACCGAAGGCTCCGGCAATGGCTCGGGTAAGACCGGGCGCGACAGGTCATGGCCGAGCAACGCCCGGTACAGTTCCACGTCGCCCAATACGCCCAGGACGGTTTGGGCATCGTCGACTATGAGCAATGGATGACCTGTTTCATAACGGATCCCCAAGGCGACTCGCATGCTGGTTTCCGGCGCTACCAGGGTGACTTGGCGGCGCAAGGTCCCGAGGGCCTTGCCATCCTCCCAGCGTTGCGTCGGCAGGGCGGTTGCGCCTCGTCGGATGCTGGCCAGTCCTCGGGACTGATCCAGTGCCATCCAGAGGTTCTGTACCGTATCCAGGCAGTATTCATCTTGGGCGAAGACGCACCGGTCCAGCGGAGTCATCAAGCTTTTCGCGCACAGCACATTCAGCGGGTTGGTGTGGGCGACGAAGTTGCGCACGTAGTCGTCGGCCGGGTTGAGCACGATTTCTTCGGGCTTGCTGTACTGAATGATCTTGCCGTCCTTCATGATCGCGATCCGCGTCCCCAGCTTGAGGGCTTCGTCCAGGTCATGGCTGACGAACACAATGGTCTTGTGCAACTTGCGCTGCAGATCGAGCAATTCGTCCTGCAACCCTTGGCGAATCAGCGGATCGAGGGCCGAGAACGGCTCGTCCATCAGCAGAATGTCTGCGTCCATCGCCAGGGCGCGGGCCAGCCCCACGCGCTGCTGCATGCCGCCGGACAATTCGTCCGGCTTCTTGTTGCGCCACTGGGTCAAGCCCACCAGTTCGAGCTTTTCGTCGACCAGTCTGCGCCGCTCCTTCTCTGGGCGACCCTGCATCTCCAAACCGAAACCGATGTTCTCGCGCACCGTCAGCCAGGGCATCAGGGCGAACTTCTGGAAGACCATGGCGATGCGCTGGGTGCGCATCATTTTCAACTCGGCTGGGGTGCAGGCGGCAATGTCGATCTGCCGACCTTCGTGTTCGACGAAGAGCTTGCCGCGGCTCACCGTGTTCAAGCCGTTGATGCAGCGCAGCAGGCTGGACTTGCCGGAACCCGACAAGCCCATCAATACGCAGATTTCGCCTTTGTTGATTTCCAGGTTGGCCTTTTCCACGCCGACGATCAGGCCGGTCTTCTGCAGAATGTCCGGCCGGGAAAAACCTTGATCCAGCAGGTCCAGCGCGGCCTTGGGACGATGGGCGAAAATGACGTCGACGTCTTCGAAACGAATGATGCTCATGCGTCACCTCGTCTTACGGTTTCGCGTTGTTTGCAGATGCGGTCGAGGATGATCGCCAGGAGCACGATCGCCAGGCCTGCTTCGAAGCCCATGGCGATATCAGCCGTGTTCAACGCATTGACGACAGGTTTGCCCAAGCCGTCCGCGCCAACCAGCGCGGCGATGACCACCATCGACAGCGACAACATGATGCATTGGGTGATGCCGGCGGCGATGCTCGGCATCGCATGGGGCAGTTCGATGCGGGCCAACAACTGGCGACGCGAGCAACCGAACGCCTTGCCGGCGTCCATCAATTCTTGCGGGACGTCACGCACGCCCAGGTACGTAAGGCGAATCGGCGCGGCGATGGCGAAGACCACCGTGGAGATCAACCCCGGAACGACGCCGAGGCCGAACAGCGTCAAGGTCGGGATCAGGTAGACGAAGGTGGGCACGGTCTGCATCAGGTCGAGCACCGGTCGCAAGGCTGCGTAGAACCAGGGGCGATGCGCCGCGACGATCCCCAGCGGCACGCCGACGATCACGCACACCAGCGTGGCGAATGTCACCTGGGCCAGGGTCTCCATGGTTTCCTGCCAGTAGCCCAGGTTGAGGATCAGCAGGAACGACAGCGCGACGAACAGCGTCAGGCTCACCTTGCGTTGAATGTAGAAGGCGAGCAGCGCCAGCAGCCCTATCAAGGCCAACGGATTGAACCAGAGCAGGGCGCTGGTGAGGAGGCTGATGATTTCGGAGAGCGACGACGATATGGCGTCGAATACATCAGCGCCATGCTGGGTCAGCCACTCGACGTACCGGGCGATGTGCTCGCCCAATGGAAGTTTTTCTTGCGTAGTCCACATAGAGGCGGCTCGTTGTTGTTTTGGTTTGCCTGGAGCAGATACTCGTCCTGGGCCTGCCACGCTGACAAACCATTTAAAATCAGCCGCTCATGACTTTTTCTCATCAATCTTTTTGCGCTCTCGGGGGAAGAAGCGGCGCTGAGTCGATCAAATGTACTTAGGTGTACATTTAGCGGGCATCCGAGTACATTCGCGTTACGTATGTTCAATAAGGTGGATGCAAGATGCCCCAGGTAGGGAAGGCACGTGGCAAGGCCCAGGACGCGGGTTGGCGGGGGTCGCCCGAAGGGTGGCTGGAAGCGGCCTACGAGGCCTTGAGGGAGTCCGGCATCGATGCGGTCCGGGTCATGCCGTTGGCCAAGCGCCTGGGTTTGTCACGCACCAGTTTCTATTGGTTCTTCGAGGACCGCGAACAGTTGCTGGCGGCCCTGCTGTCGCGCTGGCGCGAGACCAACACCGGCGGGTTGATCCGGCAAAGCGAAAGCTACGCCGAGAGCATCTCCGAGGCGATCCTGAATGTCTTCGAATGCTGGCTCAACCCACAACTGTTCGACTCGCAGTTTGAATTCGCGGTGCGCAGTTGGGCGCTCCAGTCCGCAGAGGTCGCGCAAGAAGTTGCCGTTGTCGACGAGCAGCGAATGGGCGCGCTGGCGAGCATGTTCAAGCGCTTTGGCTACGACAGCCAAGGGGCCGACGCGCGAGCCCGGACGATCTACCTGACGCAGATCGGCTACATCACCATGAACACCAGCGAGCTGATCACCGTGCGTTTCCAGCGCATCCCTCATTACGTGAGCATCTTCACCGGCAAGGTGCCCAAGCAGCGCGAGCTGGATCGTTTCTATGGCAAATTCGGCTATGCCGAAAAAGAGCCTGGGGTCTTTGTGCCGCTGGTGGAAACTTTTGAAGAGACGGCTGAAAAATGACCGAGCCGACGCTGGGCATCATTGGCGGTACGGGCTGGCTGGGTGGGGCGATTGCCAAGGCCGTGCTGGCGAAGGCCTTGTTGCCGGCGGGTAATCTGATCCTCTCCAATCGCTCCGGGGCACATCCACTGGCGCAGCAAGGCGTTTGCCTGGTCACCGACAACCAGGCACTGGTGGACCGCAGCGACGTCATCGTCATCGCGGTACGACCCGAGCAGTTCGCCAACCTGACCCTCGACGCGATGGGCAAGACGGTCATTTCGCTGATGGCCGGAATCACGGCGCAGGCTATTGCCGCGCAGACCTCGGCTGAAAGGGTCGTACGGGCGATGCCCAACGCGGCGGTGGAGATCGGGCAATCCTTTACGCCGTGGTATTGCGCTGGCGTGGCAGAGCCGACGACGAAAAGCCTGGTTCAGCGCTTGTTCGAATGCGTGGGCACGGCTGCCGAGGTCCAGCAGGAAGATTTCATTGATTACCTCTCCGCGCTGTCGGGCACCGGTCCGGCCTTTCCTGCCTTGTTGATGACGGCGTTGGCGAATCAGGCGATGGCGGCCGGCATTCCAGCCGAGATTGCCCAGCTTGCCGCGAAGAATGTCGTGGTCGACAGCAGCCAGCTGCTGGCCAGCCATGACGCGCAACAGTTGATCGATGCCCTGGTCGCCTATCGCGGCGTGACGGCCGCCGCCTTGCAGTCAATGACCCAGGGACATTTCGAGGAGCAGGTGGGAAGGGCGTTGCAAGCCGGCGCCGCAGTCGCACGCAAAGGGCTCCAAGGCTGATCCACTGCGTGGAACTTGTGGGAGCGGGCTTGCTCGCGAAGGCGTCAGCCAATCCAATATCCCCGTCACTGACCCACCGCTTTCGCGAGCAGGCTCGCTCCCACATCGGGCTCTTTATCCACCACAAACATCGTATGCAACTCAATCCCCTTGTGGGAGCGAGCTTGCTCGCGATGACGACAGCCGATCCAACATCCCTGTCACTGACCCACCGCTTTTGCGAGCAAGCTACATCTCATTACTCAGCCTTGAAGCAATACACCGCCAGCTTGTTCCCATCCAGGTCCCGGGCATAAGCCGCGTAGGCATTTTCCGCCCAGCCGCGAGAGCCCGGCAGCCCCTCGCACACGCCGCCGTTCGCCAGCGCGGCGCTATGGAAGGCATGGACCGCCGCCCGGTCCGGCGCTTCGAAACTCACGGTGACGCCGTTGCCGATGGACGCCGGGTTGCCGTTGGCCGGGTTCAGTACAAAGAACGAAGGCTTGTCGACGCCCCAGATGGAGCCGGCCTCATCAAGGTCGGCAACGCGCTTCAGGCCGATTTCCTTCAAGGTAGCGTCATAGAATGCGCGAGCGTTTGCCAGGTTGTTGGTGCCGACGGTGACATGGGTAAAAACGGACATTTCATTTCCTTTCTGTTGGTTGTAGAGGTTTACGGACGGGATAACCCGTGGCGAGGGAGCTTGCTCCCGCTTGAGTGCGAAGCGCTCATAACAGGTCTGCTGCGCAGCCCAGCGGGAGCAAGCTCCCTCGCCACGGATTGAGCGCATTTCTTATTCAGGGCGAACGTTGCCCGATCCTTATCGGGCTGCGCCTTCAGATGTCCTTGACCAGCCGCAGCGCATCGTAGATCGCGGCATGGGTATTACGCGCCGACACCGCGTCACCGATGCGGAACAGTTGGAAGCGGCCCTCGGGGTTGGTCACGATGTTCTGGGTTTTCCCTGCAATCAGATCGTGTTGTTCAACCGCGCCGTCGTTTTTCGAATGCGGGCGCAGTTCGAAGTACAAATCATCCAGGGGCAGGGTGCCGTGGTTGACCACCACCTGATCGACCACGCGCTGCTTGTGCACCTGGCCGTAATCGCTGCCGAAGCTGGCGACCAACTGGCCGTCGCGCTTCTCCACGGAATCGACCCGATAGGTGACGGTGAAGGTGACGTTCAGGTCTTGCAGGCTGCGCATGTACGGCACCAGGTTCATGGCCATCACTTCCGGCGCGAACGATCGGTCGGGCGTGACGATCTCCAGTTTCGCACCGCTGTTGGCGATCACCTCGGCCGCCTGTAGCGCCGCGTGGTCGCCGGCGTCGTCGAAGATCAGCACGTTCTGGCCGGGTTTGACGTCGCCGGAAATGATGTCCCAGGTCGACACCACCAGTTCGTTGCCTTGCTTGAGCACCTCGGTGTGGGGCAGGCCGCCCGTGGCGACGATCACCACGTCCGGTTCCTGGGCCAGGACTGTCTCGGCTTCGGCCCAGGTGTTGAATTGGAACTTCACGCCCAGTCGTTCGCACTGCGCCATGCGCCAGTCGATGATGCTGATCATCTCGCGGCGACGCTCGCTCTGCGCGGTCAGGCGGATCTGCCCGCCTGGCTGGTCGGCCACTTCGAACACCGTGACGTCATGGCCGCGTTCACCGGCTACCCTTGCCGCTTCCAGCCCCGCCGGGCCGGTGCCGATCACCACGACCTTGCGCTTGACCGACGCCTTGGGAATGTCGTGGGGCATGGTGGTTTCGCGCCCGGTGGCGGCGTTGTGGATGCAGTACGCGGCGCCGCCCTGGTAGATGCGATCCAGGCAATAGTTGGCGCCAACGCAGGGACGGATGTCTTCTTCACGCTTCTCGATGATCTTGCGCACGATGTGCGGGTCGGTCATGTGGGCGCGGGTCATGCCGATCATGTCCACCTTGCCCGAGGCGATGGCGTGTCGCGCGGTGGCGACGTCCGGGATCTTCGCCGCATGGAACGTCGGGAAACCGGTGGCCGAGCGAATCTCGCCGGCAAAATCCAGGTGCGGTGAGTTGCGCATGCCCTGGATCGGGATCACGTCGGTGAGGCCGGCATCGGTATCGATATGCCCGCGCACGACGTTGAGGAAATCCACCAGGCCGCTGTCCTTGAGCATGTGGGAAATCCGGATGCCGTCGCTGGCACCGAAGCCCCCTGGCAAGTCTTCGTCGCCGGTGTAGCGCACCCCCAGCAGGAAATCCTCGCCGCAACGCTGGCGGATACCGCGCAACACATCGAAGGTGAAGCGCATGCGGTTTTCCAGCGAGCCGCCGTAGGGCCCGTCGAGATCGTTGGTCAGTGGCGACCAGAATTGATCCATGAGATGCCCGTAGGCCTGCAGCTCCAGGCCATCAAGGCCGGCAGCCTTCATGCGTTCGGCGGCATCCACGTAATCCTTGATGATCCGGTCGATGTCCCAGTCTTCCATCTTTTTCGGGAAGGCCCGGTGGGATGCTTCGCGGCGATGGGACGGCGAGACGACCGGCAGCCAGTCAGCCTTGTCCCAGCGCGTGCGCCGGCCCAGGTGGGTCAGTTGGATCATCACCGCCGCGCCGTGCTCGTGGCACTCGTCGGTCAGGTCCTTCATCCATTTGACCACTTCGTCCTTGTACGCCAGCACGTTGTTGAACACCGGCGGGCTGTCCCGGGAAACAGCGGCGGAGCCGGCGGTCATGGTCAGCGCCACGCCGGCCTTGGCCCGCTCGACGTGATAGGCACGGTACAAGTCCTTCGGCATGCCATCGACGGGATACGCCGGTTCATGAGAGGTGGTCATGATCCGATTCTTGAGCGTCAGATGCTTGATTTTGTAGGGCTGCAGCAGAGGATCACTGGACATGGTGTTGCTCCGGGAACAGAACATCAGGCTTGGTTTTGACATAACGGTATGTTCAATGTTCACGTGTGTCAACGATTGAGACACAGGTGTACATTTTTCTTGCGTCGTGGAAAAACCAGGATTACCATCCAGTCGAAACAGGGGTGATCCGGCACGTGTAGCCGGTCGCCCGCGTCGATCCAGAGTGCGAGGGGGATGCGAGGAATCATGAAAGTGCTCGTTGCGGTAAAGCGCGCCATCGACCCGAATGTGAAGGTCCGGGTAAAGGCTGACGGTTCGGACGTCGAGCTCAACGGCGTGAAAATGGCCTTGAACCCGTTTTGCGAGATAGCGGTGGAGGAGGCAATCCGCCTCAAGGAGAAGGGGCTGGCGTCCGAGGTCGTGGTGGTCTCGGTGGGCACTCCTGCGGCGCAGGAACAATTGCGCACCGCATTGGCGCTGGGCGCGGATCGAGCACTTCTGGTGGAGACGAGCGCGGTCCTTGAGCCGCTCAACGTCGCCAAGTACTTGAGCAAGGTGATCGATCAGGAAAAGCCGCAACTGATCCTGTTCGGCAAGCAGGCGATTGACCAGGAGAACAATCAGGTCGGGCAAATGGTGGCGCAGTTGATCGGCTGCGGTCAGGCCACTTACGCCTCGGGGGTCAATCATGTCGACGGACAATGGGTCGTCGAGCGTGAAGTCGACGGCGGCAGCCAGGTCGTCGCCCTCACGGTGCCCGCCGTGGTGACCTGTGATTTGCGCCTGAACCAACCGCGCTACGCCTCGTTGCCGAACATCATGAAAGCCAAGAGAAAACCGTTGGAAATCATTGCCGCCGACACCTTGGGCGCGAGCGTGAAGGAACATGCTCGATTGTTGGGCGTGGTCCCACCGCCGGTGCGCAAGGCAGGCATCACGGTCGCTTCGGTGACTGAGCTGGTGGATAAACTGAAAAACGTGGCGGGGGTGATTTGATGCGCAGTTTAGTGATCGCCGAGCACAGTGCCGGTCAACTGACGGCAGGTACACGCAGCGCCGTGACCGCCGCCCTGGCGCTGGGGGGCGAGACGGATTTGCTGGTCTTGGGTGGAGCGGATGCGCCGGAAGTGGCGCGTCAAGCTGCGCTCGTCCAAGGCCTGGACCGAGTTCTGCTCGCACAGGATGCGCGGTTCGAAAAAACACTGGCCGAAAATACCCAGCCGCTGATCACGTCGTTGGTCTGCGAGGGTTATACGCACGTTTTCGCCGACGCCAGCAGCATGGGCCGCAACCTGTTGCCACGGGTCGCGGCCAGCCTGGATGTCGGCATGCTTTCAGACGTTACCGCTATCGTTTCGGCGGACACTTTCCAGCGTCCCATCTATGCCGGCAACGCGATCGCCACGGTGCAGTCCCTCGATCCAATCAAGCTGCTCACCGTTCGCGCCTCGGCGTTTGCCCAGGCGTTATCCCATGACAAACCCTGCGAAGTCATGGAGGTGGAGGGCGGCCAAAGCTCAACCCACGCCCGCTTTGTCAGTGAACAACTGACAACCAGCGCAAGGCCCGATCTGTCGAGCGCCCGCGTCGTGGTGTCCGGCGGCCGGGGGATGCAAGCCAAAGACAATTTTGCCTTGATCGAACGCGTGGCGGACAAGCTCGGTGGCGCGGTGGGTGCCTCCCGCGCAGCCGTGGATTCAGGGTTCGCCCCTAACGATCTGCAGGTTGGGCAGACGGGAAAAATCGTCGCGCCAGAGCTTTACATCGCGGCGGGTATCAGCGGGGCCATCCAGCACCTGGCGGGCATGAGCGGTTCCAAAGTGATCGTCGCGATCAACCAGGACGCCGAGGCGCCGATTGCCCAGGTGGCGGATTACCTGTTGGTGGCGGATTTGTTCGAGGCTTTGCCGGCACTCGAGAAGGCGTTGTGAATGAGCCGGTCATTGCGGTTGGAAACGCCAGAGGGCGGAGGAGGGCCGAAAAACTTTAGTCCCCGTGATTTTCATAACTAGAACCACCGGATGGCCGCGTGCGGTCGTGATGGGAAAATGAATGCTTCTGCTGCCCTGCCAATAACTATTAATACAGTCTGCGGAGATGCACATGATGACGTTACCCAGTAAAACTTTAATCGGCTGGTTTGCAGGCCTTGCTTTAGCCTGCAGCAGCCTGATCGTCCAAGCCGAGGAGCCCGCGCCCATCCGTATCGGCTGGGTGAACTGGTCGGACACGGAAATCGCGGTGAAACTGGCGAACACCGCGTTGCAGGATCACCTCAAGCAACCGGTCAAGTTGGTGCTGGCCGACATCGGCATCCAGTTCCAGGCGCTGGCTAACGGCAATATCGACTTGATCCCGATGGTCTGGCTGCCCAGCACCCACAAGTCCTTCTATGACAAATACAAGGACAGGCTCGAAGACCTCGGCGTGCTGTACGAAGGCCGGATCGGCATGGCGGTGCCCACTTCCATTCCCACCAGCGAGATCGCCAGTGTCGAGGACCTCAACAAGCCTGAAGTGCGGGAAAAACTCGGTGGCAAGATCCTCACATCGGAAGTGGGCAACGGTCAGTACAAGCTGACGGAAAAGGCCATCAAGGAATACAAGCTCGACGGCTACAAGATGGTGGCTTCGTCCGAGTCCGGGATGCTCAGCGAGCTGGATCGCAACATCAAGCGCGACAAATGGTCGTTGGTCAACGCCTGGAGCCCGCACTGGATGTTCGCCAAATGGCCGCTGCGCTACCTCGATGATCCGAAGCAGATCTTCGGTGGTGCCGAGCAGATCCACGCCGTCGCACGCAAAGGCTTCAGCGCGGAGCACCCTGACGTGGCGCGCTTCTTCGCCAACTTCAAGATCCCCAAGGCAGACCTCGAGAAGTTGATGGCGGATGCCCGTGACAGCACGGCGGACAAAGTGGTTGCGGAATATTACGCAACCAACAAGCCGCGTTTCGAAGCGATGTTTGGCAGCCAGACGGCTTCTGCGACGCCAGCCCAGTAATCGTCGTTGCTATCCGATAGCTGTTGCAGTCCGGTGCCCTTGGTCGAGAGCCGAGGGCACTGTCTGCTGTGTCCTGTCGCAGGTGTAGCAGGGCAGGGGGTTGTTCCATTCAGAGGCTGAGCGATGACCGTGACAACGCTGGGTATCAAGTTGGATGAGGAGACACGCGCCAGGTTGAAGTCGGCATCGGCCAGGTTGGACCGGACCTCGCACTGGTTCATGAAAAAGGCGATTTTGAACTTCATTGAACAAGTCGAAGCCGGGGCCGGCGTTGAAGCACTCGTAGCCGCCGAAGCGCTGGAACGGGATCGGTTGCGCCATAGCATTGCGAGGCGCCGCACAGAGAGCAGCCTGCTTGAAGATACCGTCCCAGGTGCGCGCGGTGCATGATCATGACACCCCCCGCCCTCGGTTAGGGATCGCCCTGTGCCTTCTGTCCATGCTGATTTTCGCAGCCCAGGATGGCGTCACCAAAGTACTGGTCAAAGACCTCCCGATCGCACAACTGGTCATGGTGCGCTATTGGGTGTTCCTGGCTTTTGCTGTCGGTTACAGCGTCTATCAGGGCAGCCTGCGGACTGCGTGTCGAAGCCACCATCCTTGCCAGCAGGTCATTCGTGCGCTCATCGGGGTCGGTGAAAGCGCACTGTTTGGACTGGGGCTGCGCTATCTGGGGCTGGCGGAAATGCATGCGCTGTATGCGGTGTTCCCCTTGATGACGTTGGCATTGGCGGGGGCGTTCCTGGGCGAGTTCATTGGTGTGCGTCGATGGATTGCCGCCGCCATTGGCTTCACGGGGACGCTGGTTATCCTTCGTCCAGGCTCCGGCGTCTTCGAACTGGCAGCGCTGATTCCGTTGTTGTCTGCGTTGGGCTTCGCGATTTTCAGTGTGCTGACCCGACGTATCAGCCGGCAGGACTCGTTCGCCACGAATATGCTTCACATGGGTTTTTTCGGCGCGGTAGCGATCACCATGTTGGGCCTTCCAGGCTGGGTATCACCGAGCCCGGCGCAATGGGGCCTGATAGCAGTGCTGTCCATGACCGGCGTGGTGGCCCAGCTGTTATTGCTCCAGGCACTGAAGGTTGCAACGGCGGCCACACTCCAGCCGTTCAACTATTCTCTTCTGGTGTTCGCCACGCTGATCGGCCTGTTGGTCTTCGGCGAGCTACCCGACACCTGGACCGTCGTGGGCGCCTGTCTGGTGATTGCCGGCGGGATGTATGCGATCAAGGCAAAAGGGTAGCGAACGGGTGGGCGAGCCGTCCATGGCTCGTAAGGTCGCTATTGATTCTTGTCCAGCGTCCTCAACGACTGCGGCAAGCCCCACATCAGCAAGGCCCCGGCCAGGATGCAGGTGCCGCCGATGACATACAGCGCTGGCGTGGTGCTGCCGGACATGTCCTTGATGTAGCCCACCATCACCGGGCTGACGATCCCGCCGAACTGCCCCAGTGTGTTGATCAGCGCGATCCCTCCCGCCGCGCCGGCTCCTGCACCTGCGAGCAGCTTGGGAGGAAGCGCCCAGAAGGCCGGGATCGAGGCGATGATGCCGCTGCCGAGCAACGCCAGGGAAATGGTCAGCAGCAGCGTGTGGCTCGCAAAGATGCCCGCGCTGAAGAAACCGATCGCGCCGGCAAGCACCAGGCCGCAGACGAATTTGCGCCGCTCCCCGGTGGCGTCGGACCAGCGCCCGATCACAATCATGCTGATGGCGCCGCAGACATAAGGCACCGCGGTGAGCAGGCCAATGATGGTCGGGCTTTCGGTGCCGGCGCTGCGAATGAGTTGCGGCGCCCAGAAATTGAGCCCGTACGAGGCGACCTGGATGAGGAAGTAGATCAGGCCCAGCATCAGGAAGCCCGGCAATTTCAGCGCCGTCATCAATGAGCCGCCATGCTTGTGGGGTTCCTGGCTGGCGATCCGGCTGGCCAGGTAGGTTTTCTCGGCATCGGTCAGCCATTTGGCGTCCGTGACGCGGTCCTTGAGGGTGAACAGCACGACCAGGCCCAGGCCCACGCAGGGAATGCCACCCAGCAGGAACAGCCAGTGCCAGCCGCGCATCTGCAGGACGCCGTCCATATGACCCAGGACGAGGCCGGAGACCGGTGCGCCGATCAACCCGGCAAACGCAGACGCCAGGAACAGCGTGGAGGTGATGCGCCCGCGGTAGTTCTGTGGAAACCACAGGGTGAGGTAGTACAGCACACCGGGGGCGAAGCCTGCTTCCATGGCTCCGATGATGAAGCGCAGCACGTAGAACTGCCACTCGGCGGTGACGAATACCATCAGCGCCGTCGCGATACCCCAGGACATCATGATGCGAGCGATCCAGCGCCGCGCGCCAACCTTGTAGAGCATCATGTTGCTGGGCACTTCGAACAGGACGTAGCCGACCACGAACAGTCCGGCGCCCAGGCCGTAGGCGGTATCACTCAGGCTCAAGTCGGCTTGCAGTTGGAACTTGGCGAAGCTGATGTTGATGCGGTCGAAGAACGCGAACAGATAGCAGACCATGATCAAGGGCATCAGGCGCCATGCCACTTTGGCGATCAAGGCTTTTTCATCGTTGGCCACGGTGGCGACGCCGTCGCCCTGTGAGGTTACGGATACGGACATGAGTTTTTTCTCCAGGCGAGTTTCCCTAGGGGAACTCTTTTGTTTTTGTTGTCTGGCTGGCGACCCGAGTCGCCTCGTTGTGTGTCAATCGATGCCAGGAGGCAGCGGATGAAGGTCACGATTTCGTCCCGCCTTGGCCACTTGTCCTGGCATCTCGTGCCCGAGAAGCGAGGGCAGGGTGCGGGACAGTTTCAGCAAGTGGGGCAGGTCGATTCCGGTGTCGATGCCGATTTCTTCGCAGAGATTCACCAGGTCTTCGGTGCAGATATTTCCTGAGGCGCCCGGGGCGAAAGGACAGCCTCCCAGTCCACCGAGCGAGGCGTCGAAACGCCGGGCCCCGGCCTCGTAGGCTGCCAGCACGTTGCACAGGCCCAGGCCTCGGGTGTTGTGGAAGTGCAACGTCAAGGCACTGGCGGGAAGTCGTTCCAGCACCCGACGCACCAGTCGGTAGACCTGGCGTGGGTTGGCCATGCCGGTGGTATCGGCCAAGGTCACACCCTGCATGCCGAACGTTTGGTAGGCATCGACCAGGCGCATCACCACGTCTTCATCGACCGGCCCTTCGAACGGGCAGCCAAAGGTCGTCGCTACCGAGCCGTTGAGGCTGACGCCGCTGTTACTCACCAGCGAAACCACGTCGGCGAAGGCGGCCAGGGACTGCTCGCGGGTCATGCGCATGTTGGCCAGGTTGTGGCTCTGGCTCGCTGACAACACCAGGTTCAGTTCGTCGGCCTCGGCATGGAGCGCCCGTTGTGCGCCCTTGAGGTTGGGGATCAGCGCGACATAAATGACCCCGGGGCGTCGCGCGATGCCCTGGAACACTTGCTCGCCATCGCGCAGCGCGGGAATGGCCTTGGGCGACACAAAGGATCCTGCTTCAATTCGCGTGAAGCCGGCCAGGGACAGCTGATCGATAAGTTGGACCTTGTCCGCCGTTTCGACCCAGGTCGGCTCGATCTGCAGGCCATCCCGGGGCGAGACTTCCTGGACGATAAGGCGTTGCGAGTAGTCGGTGATCATTGCACGACCCCCTCATTCTTCAGGCGTTGGATGGCGCTTTCGTCCAGGCCCAATTCGCCCAGTACCGCTTGGGTATGCTGGCCGAGGCTCGGCCCTTGCCAATTGACGGTGCCCGGTGTGGCCGACAGCTTGGGGACAATCCCGGGCATCTTTACGGCGGCGCCGCCCGGAAGCTGCGCATCCAGGATCATGTCGCGCGCCTGGTAGTGCGGGTCGCTGACGATGTCCTCCACGGAGTAGATTCGCCCCGCCGGCACCTCGGCTTTTTCCAGCGTGTCGAGGACCGCATCGATTGGCAGCCTGATGCTCCACTCGCTGATAGCGCGATCGAGCTGTTCGCATTCCGCGACCCGTCCGTCGTTATGGGCGAATGCCGGATTTTCACCCAGGTCGGGTCGCCCAATGGCGATCATCAGGCGCTTGAAGATGGGGTCGCTGTTGCCGGCGATGACGACGTAGCCACCGTCCGCCGTCGGGTAGGTATTGGACGGCGCGATGCCCGGCAAGGCGCCGCCGCTGCGTTCGCGGACATGGCCGAGCATGGCGTATTCCGGCACGAGGCTTTCCATCACGTTGAACACGCTTTCGACGAGGGAAACGTCGACGACCTGGCCGTCGCCCTGGCCGGTCTTGACCCGCAACAACGACATCAGCGCGCCCATGACCGCATGCATCGAGGCCAGCGAATCGCCAAGGCTGACGCCCATGCGCGCGGGCGGCGATTGCGGGTCGCCGGTGGTGTAGCGAACCCCGCCCATGGCCTCGCCAATCGCACCGAATCCCGGGCGGTCGCGGTAAGGGCCGGTCTGCCCATAACCGGAGATCCGCACGAGGGTCAGCTTGGGATTGAGCGCATGCAGCACGTCCCAACCCAGCCCGAGTTTTTCCAATGCACCAGGGCGAAGATTCTCGATCAGCACATCGGCGCTTTCGGCCAGTTGCTTGACGATCGCGATGCCTTCGGCGGATTTGAGATTGAGTGCCAGGGATTTTTTGTTGCGTGACTGCAGGTACCACCAGAGCGAGGTGCCTTCATGCAGCTTTCGCCACTTGCGAAGTGGGTCGCCTTGGCCAAGGCTTTCGATCTTGATCACCTCGGCACCAAATTCAGCCATCAAGCGCGCGGCAAAAGGGGCGGCGATGAGTGTCCCGATCTCGATGACGCGGATTCCGCTAAGAGCAGTCATGGTGCAGCCTCGTGTTTCTTGGAATTTGTGCCAAGACTAGAGGCTGACCCGAGGCGGATTCCAACCTTGTGTTGGAAAGGGGCGTTCGCGTTTCGCGAACGCGGCGTTGGATCACTCGCTGAGCTGAAGATGGTCGAACAACAACCGGCTCACGGGGGACAGGGCATCGCGGTCGCGCACCACCAGCAACAGCGTTCGATGGGACCAGTCATCGGTGAGCGGCACGACCGTCAATCCAAGGCCTTGCCCAAACAATTCGTAGGCTTTGTATGGCAGGACGCCGATGCCCATGTTCGCCTGCACCATCCGACACACCGCGTCGAACCCCGGCACATGGATGCGCACGCGCAAGGATTCGCCGAGGGCGTTGGCGGCGGCGTGGACGCGGCTGTTGATCGAGCTCGCGGCGTGCAGGCCGATATGGTCGTAGGGCAAGGTTTCCGAAAAGGCCACCTGGGCCCGGTTGGCCAATGGATGGTCAGGGCGCATGACCACGGCCAGGCGGTCGTGGCGGTAAGGCACGCTGAACAGGTCCTTGGTGTCACTGTCCATCGTGCAGATGCCCAGGTCGGCCACACCGTCGATGATCCCTTCGACCACACCGGTGCTGGGGCGCTCCTCCAGATCGACCTTCACCCGCAGGTGGGTGGACACGAAGCTGTGCAGGTCTTCAGGCAGGAATTGGATGATGGCCGAGAGGTTGGCAAGCATGCGCACGTAGCCCCTGAGCCCTTGCAGATGCTCACCGACTTCGATGCCGACTTTCTCCACCTCGGCCAGCATGCGTCGCGCGTGGTGCAGCAGTGTTTCGCCGGCGGCGGTCAGGGACATGCCTTTTGCGGTACGGGAAAACAGCGCGACGCCCAGCACTTCCTCAAGCTCCATCAAGCGCTTGCTGGCCGCCGACACCGCGATAGCTTCCCTCGATGCCGCGCGGGTCAAGGTGCCTTCTTCATGGACGGCGACGAACAACTGAAGCGTGATGAGGTCCAGGCGTCTGATCAGTTGCTTGTGGAGCATGGAGCCTGTCCTGTTGGTTGAGCGCTGACTCTGGCACCTTGTGGGGGAGTGAGCAAGTTCGTTCCGACACAGGATATTCAGCAGGCAAAAAACACAGGGAACCGCAAGGCTTTTGTGGGAGCGGGCTTGCTCGCGAAGAGGCCGGCACAGTCTATATGCTTCGTCGACTGTGACACTGTCTTCGCGAGCAGGCTCGCTCCCACATTGGATCTTCAGTGGACCTAAGCCCGGTTTAGAACTTGAAGCGTCCCACCAAGCCCTTGAGCTGCCCGGAAATATCCGTCAGACGGCTCGAACCGGTCTGTGCGGTGTGGGCGAATTCCTCGACCAATTGCGCATCGGAATGAATCTGCGCGATGTGCCGGTTGATGTCTTCGGCCACTTGGTGCTGTTGCTCCGCGGCGGTGGCGATCTGCGTGTTCTGGTCGCGAATCGAGTCCACCGACGTGCGGATCTTGTCGAAACTGTCGCGGGCCTGCTGGATGCGCTCGACGCTGGTGTGCGACACCTGCAGGCTGTTCTGCATCTGGTGCGTCACTTCCTGGGTGCGCCGGGCGAGGTTGCCGAGCAGGCTGTCGATCTCGCCGGTGGAGTCGGCGGTACGCCGTGCCAAGGCGCGTACCTCGTCGGCCACCACGGCGAAACCGCGGCCCTGGTCACCGGCACGGGCGGCTTCGATGGCCGCGTTGAGGGCGAGCAGGTTGGTCTGCTCGGCAATCGAGCGAATGGTGTCCAGGATCGTGTTGATGTTCTTGCTGTCCTGCTCCAGCGCCTGCATGGTCTGGGTCGACTGCTGCAATTCCTCACTCAGCTTCAACACGCTGCCGGTGGCTTCGCCGATGTGGTGCTGGCCGTCGTGAACGTCGCGATAACCCGTGTCCGCGCTGACGGCGGCCTGGCTGCAGGAGCGGGCGACTTCGTTGGCGGTGGCGACCATTTCGTTGAACGCGGTACTCACCAGTTCCACGGCCTGGCGCTGGCGCCCGGCGGCTTCGTTCATGTTCTGGGCCACATCGCTGGTATCGGCGGCGGCATTCTGCAGGTCGGAGGAGGCGCTGCCGATGCGTTGTACCAACTGCGCGATCATGCCCAGGAACTGGTTGAACCAGCTCGCCAGGGTGGCGGTTTCGTCCTTGCCTTGCACGGCCAGCTGACGGGTGAGGTCGCCTTCGCCTTCGGCGATTTCCTGCAGGCCGTTGGCAACGCCACGAATCGGCCGGACGATGACGCTGGCGAAGCTGGCGCCGACAATGGCGAAGACCACGGCCAGGGCGGCGGCAATGACGGCGATCAGCCAGGTCAGGCTCGATGCACCGGCCATGACTTCGTCGCGCTTGATCAGGCCAATGAAGCGCCAGCCCAGGCTCTTGGAGGTGACGATGTTGGCCATGTAGGGCACGCCATCGATCTCGATCTGGGTGGCGCCATCGCTGCTCTTGGCCAGTGCGGCGTAGTTCGGGCCGAGATCGGCCAGCGGCTTGAAGTTGTGCTTGGCATCGGCGGGGTCCACCAGGACGTTGCCGCTGGCTTCCACCAGCATCAGGTAGCCGCTGTCGCCGAGCTTGATGTTCTTGACCAGCTCAGTCAGTTGCTTGAGCGACACGTCCAGGCCCACCACGCCCACCAGCTTGCCGGCGGCGTCGCTGACGGTGTGCACGATGCCGATCAACGACACGTCATCCGGCGCCCAGTAGTAGGCATCGGTCTTCACGGTGGTGCCTGGCGCGGCGATGGCGGCCTTGTACCAAGGGCGCACGCGCGGGTCGTAATTGGAGATTTTCGGATCATCCGGCCAACTGGCATAGCCACCGTCCGCCAGGCCGACGGAAAGGTAGGCGGTGGTTGGATGGCTCTTGGCGAACCGGTCGAAAATGTCCAGGATCTGTTTGTTGGTCTCGGGCAGGGGTGTTTGCGCAGCGTCGGCGGCGGAATAATTCTTCAAGTCCTTGGCCGCGACGATCCGCGGGTCCTTGGCGAAGAATTCGACGTTTTGCATGATGCCGTCGAAGAACTGCTTCATGCCGTTGTCGATCTGGCGGATCTCGCGACCGCTGCTGTCCAGGAAGTTGGCTTGTGCCGCATCGCGCAGGTTCAATACTACGAGCACCGCCACCAGGATCACCGGCACGCAGGCAATGGCCGCGAACGCCCATGTCAGCTTCTGTTTGATATTCATGACTTCTCCCGCAGGTATTTATCGGTGTTGGAACGGCGGAAACATTAGCGGTGAGCGTTGCGAACTCTGGAAGGGAAAGCGCCCATGCCTACCCATAGGCTATCGACCAAGGTCGTATTCCCTTGAGGTAGCCATTTGTCGGAGGTCGTTATCGCTGACAGTGATGTCGCGCAGACGATGGTCGCTTGGGTGGTTAATCGGGAAGATGGCAGGGTTCGGGCCGTGTGCCCGGCTCCGGTCCAGATCGCCTTCCTGTCTCCCGAGGCCCCATGCCAAGCGCATTCGAAAGCGTACTCAAGAACAAGAACATGGCCTATCGGCCCCAGGGCGCTGCGTCGCCCGGCCAGGCGCCGGTCCGTGTCGCGTTTGTATTGATGGACAATTTTTCGATGATGTCCTTTACCGGCGCGGTGGACGCGCTGGTCACCGCGAACCTGATGAGCGACATGCCGCTTTATGAAGTGCTGACGGTCGGCGCGTCGGGCGGGCAGGTGACGAGTGACCTGGGCATCGTCATTTCGGCCGATGTCGAGCTGGCGCAACTGCCGGACAACCTGGACGTGCTGATTGTCGCCGGCGGCTTTCGCGTCAAGCTGCAAGGCTCGCCGTTGCTGCGGCGCAAACTGCGCGCCAACGCAACCTCTGGCGCCTTGTTGGGCGGGTTGTGGAACGGCGTGTTCTTTGTCGCTGACGCAAACCTGCTCGACGGCTTCGAATGCGCGGTCCATCCGGAAAGTCGCGCGACCATGGCCGAGATGTTCCCCCTTGTGAAGGTCTCCAGCCGCGCTTATGTGGTGGATCGCGAGCGCGTCAGTTGCGCGGGCGCCAACAGTTCGTTGCGCATGATGCTGCAGTTGATTCGCCGCACGGGTGGGGAAGCGCTGGTGGGGGCGATCGAGGAGATCCTGCGCTGCGACGAGTCGGGCGACGACGCCAGCGACCTGCCGCCGATCTTCGTCGAGACCGATCCGACGCTGCCGCAAAGTCTCAAGCTGGCACTGGAACTGATGTGGCAGAACGTCGAGGAGCCGTTGACGATCGATGAGCTGGCGGCGTGCGTCAAGGTGTCCAAGCGTCAACTGGAGCGGCGGTTCTGTCGGTTTCTCGGTGCGACCCCGACGCGGTATTACCTGGAACTGCGCCTGACCCGTGCACGCCAGCTCATCCAGCAGACCAATCGATCAGTCACGGAAATCGCCGTGGCCACGGGCTTTGTCAGCTCCCCGCATTTCCAGCGACGTTTCCGGGATTTTTTTGGTGTTCCGCCCGGCAGCTACCGTTCGGCCTTCGGGCGAAAACACGTATCGCAATGAGCCCTAATCAGGCCGTGCGCATCCGCTGGACGACGTACAGGACGATACAGCCCGTGGCACACAGCCAGACGATGGAGCCAAAAGCGGCGGCTATGAGGGAAAAGTCGGAATCCAGTTCGATCATCCCCGGGACGGCGTAGACGAACCAAAGCAGTGAGATCAAGACGTAGCCCAGCGACGACATCAGCAGTTCGAATATCTTTCTAGCGTGCATCAGGATTCCCCGCCCGCCGATCAAGGCGGGTGTTCAAGCGATCGGTCAGGTTGGCTTTTTTTCTGTCTGGGCAGAAATAAAAGAAGTCTTCGAGCAGCGAGTGGCGAGCCGCAAGGCCTTGCTTATCAACTGCGGGACATCCAATGTCCGAGAGCTTCAGGAACTCGTTCTGCAATTGCCTTCGCGGCTACGAATGGTAGCGCTGAAGGCAAGCGATTAGATTCAGCTCTTGTCGTCCAATAAATCTTCGGTCGGCATTTCTTCTGTCTGCGAGGCGGTCAAGGTCGTGCCCTTGCACAGCACCTTTCCCACTTCGTCGGCGATCGAACCGTCTATGATCCGGCCTTGCATCTGGTCGAACTCGGCTTTTTCAACACCTTCGACGCTGTTGTACATGCCCATGTGACGGACATTGCGGTTGGCGCAATCAAGTTCGAGCCTGGTGTAATTGGTGAAATAGGCACCGGTTCTTCTAACGGTTGCCTGCACAGCCGAACCCGTTTCGACGAACGAGACGATGGCGTACTCGGCATTCGAATCATCGTAGTTGTACTGGATCTGCTGTACGTCTGCTGTCGCTGGGCAAGCCGCGAGGACAGCGACCAGAGAAATAACCCTTTTCATTCTTTTCTTCCGTGAAAGGACCTACGACAGAGGGTGGTGGCCAAGTGAAATCATTTTGCTTGGCTTGTCGGAGCGAGTCAACATTGCAATATGATGGCAATGCTGACCGCTGGTCGGACTCCGACGAATTTGCGGAACTTTAAGCTTTTGTGTCAGACACCGCAATGCGAGGAATGTAGTCGAACAAAAAGGCAATGACAATCGCGCCAGCGGAAATCAGGAAGAGCAACGCATGGTGCCCTCCACTGGCGTTGAACAGCGCGGAATAGGCGAAACCGGCCACCGCCTGGAACGTGGCGAATGACACCGTTGCACGGCTCCAGGCCACCTGTTGGCGGTGATGGTTTGGCACCAGTTCATGCACCCGCGCCAGGGCCAGCGGCACGATACCCGGCGGAAACGAACCGATCAGCACCGCCAGCAACGCCAGCGCCAGGAACGTCTGCGAAACTGCGAGCAAACCCAGGGCAACGGCCTGCACGGCGAGCACCAGGCGAATGCTTCGGCGCGCGCCCAGATGATCCGCGAGAAAGCCATAGCTCACGGGCCCGATAATCGCGCCGACGCCGTACATCACCCACACCAGGGCACCGACATGAGCACCGGCCTTTAGGCCTCGGGTCACGTAATCCACCAGGAACACCATCGCTGGCACCAACCCGGCCGCCATGAAAGCGTATTGGGCGAATAACAGATAGACGGCTCGGGGCGTGGTGTCCTCCGGGGTGCTGTGTTTCGCGGCGGCCACGTGGGGCAAATCCTGCGGCCAACCGAACCAGCTCAGCCCGGTCAGCACCAGCGACAGCACGCCGAGCCCCAGCCAGGTGGCCTCAAGGCCCAGGCTCAACAAGGGCGGCACGATCGTTCCGGAGCCCGCGATACCCAGCCCGATCCCGAGGAAAATCGCGCCGCTGGCCAACCCTCTGCGCGCGGCGGGCACATGGGGCAGCACGGTCGCCGCCACCAGCACCATGATCGCGCCACCGGCGATCCCCGACAGCAGCCGCCAGGCGAAATACCACGTCACCGACAGTGGAAAGGCGCAGGCGAAAAACGCAGCGGTCACTGCCAGCATCATCAACCGCAGGGCATTTTTATGGGTCAGCCGCCGAGCCATGGGCCGACCGAGCAGGGCGCCGATCAGGTAGCCCACGAGGTTGGCCGCGCCGAGGTAGACCACGTCGCCTGCGCTGAACCAATGCGCCTCGATCAGCGAAGGAATCAAGGGGGTATAGGCGAATCGCGCCAAGCCGATACCGACGAGGCTGGCGCAAAGACCGGCGAATATTGGCAGCCAGATGCCGCTTGGAGGTGAATCGAGCGCTGCGGATGATGTACGCATGATGGCGATCCCGTGAGAGGTTTATGGCGCCCAGCATATCGGCTATCGTTGTTGCGTTTATGCAGCGATTACGCGGCACAGCGATGCAGTTATGCATCACCGGAGGACGGATGAATTGGGATGACGCACGGGTGTTCCTGGCGGTCTGTCGAGAGTCGACCTTGCGTGGCGCCGCAC
This sequence comes from Pseudomonas sp. HB05, assembly GCF_016756915.1. Lineage (NCBI taxonomy): Bacteria > Pseudomonadati > Pseudomonadota > Gammaproteobacteria > Pseudomonadales > Pseudomonadaceae > Pseudomonas > Pseudomonas sp. HB05. Next base: position 89,835 of record NZ_JAESPG010000010.1, on the reverse strand, counting down.
GGGTATTGGGGGTGGACCAGGCCACTGTCGGACGGCGTATCGTGGCGCTGGAGAAATCCCTGAGCGCGGCGCTGTTTCTGCGTACCTCCGACGGTTATGCCTTGACGGCAATGGGCGAAGCCGCGCTCAAGTCCGTGGAAAAAATGGAGCAATCGGCGCTGGAGCTGGAGCGACGGATCCAGGGCCTGGACGATCGCTTGATCGGCAACGTGCGCGTGGCCACGACCGATTCGCTGGCGATCGATTTCCTGATCCCGGCCATTGCCCGCCTGCATCAACGGCACCCCGATGTGCGCGTGCAACTGGACGCCTCCACGCAGATCCTCAGCCTGGTCAAGCGCGAAGCGGACATCGCCGTGCGCAACACCCGACCAGACAATCCCGACCTGATCGCCCGGCGGATCGCCCGCTGGCCGGTGGGACTTTTTGCTTCGCGGGATTATGTCGATGCCCATGGAGAGCCGACGCCTGGCAGCGCATTTGAGGGCCATGACTTGGTGGTCTATCAGCCGTACTTGCAGGGCCAGAAGGATTTCACCCTGGTCGCCGAGCCGGTCAGCCGTGGGCGGATCGTTGCCAGCCTGAGTTCAAGCCTGCTGGTGCGCCGGTCGATTGCGGCGGGTATCGGTGTCGGGGAAATCCCGGTGTACATGGGCGAGCGCGATGGCTTGGTGCGCCTGTGGCCGGAACGCACGCGACCGCTGCCGTACGAGGTCTGGTTGGTGACGCACGCGGACCTACGCCACACGGCGCGGGTGCGGGCGGTGATCGATGAGATCGTCGGGGCGTTTGCCCAGGAAAACGAATAACAGCGGATAAGAGAAATGTGGGAGCGGGCTTGCTCGCGAAGACGTCAGTCCAGTCAACCTCAATGTTGACTGACCCTCCGCTTTCGCGAGCAAGCCCGCTCCCACAGGGTTGCACAAGGCACCGGTCTCATGGCATTTGCGGCAGTTCCTGTGGCCGCAGGTCAAACACCAGTACCTCGGCATCCTGGCCATTGCCCAATGTCAGCGCCTGTTCCTGGCGCACCCGCACGCCATCGCCTTCCTGCAACCGCACGCCATTGAGTTCGACACTGCCCCGGGCCACGTGGACATAGGCGTAGCGATCGGCGGCCAACGTCAGCGTGGCGCTTTCCTGGCCGTCGAACAGTCCGGCATACACCCGTGCGTCCTGGCGAACGTGAAGCGATCCCTCGGCGCCGTCCGGAGAAATGATCAGTTGCAGGCGACCGCGTTTCTGTTCGGGGCTGAAGTGCTCCTGCTGGTAGCGCGGCGTGGCGCCGACCACGTTGGGCACGATCCAGATTTGCAGGAAGTGCACCGGCTCGTCGGCACTGTGGTTGAACTCACTGTGGGCCACGCCACTGCCGGCGCTCATCAACTGCACGTCGCCCGGGCGAATGACCGATCCGGTGCCCAAGGTGTCCTTGTGTTCCAGCGCGCCTTCGAGCACATAGGAAAAGATCTCCATGTCCCGGTGCGGGTGCTGGCCAAAACCTTTGGCGGCGGCAACCCGGTCATCGTTGATGACCAGCAGGTCGGAAAAACCTTGTTGGTTGAGGTCGCGGTAGCTGGCAAAGGAAAAGGTGTGGAAAGAGGTCAGCCAGCCGTGACGGGCAATACCGCGATCAGAAGCTTTGCGAAGGGTCAGCATGAGAATTCTCCTGGTTCAGTGGGCGGTGGCCGTGGCCGTTCGCCGGGTTCAGAAGAAGATTAATGGTAATCGGCCTGTTCAATAAGCGGCTCAATGGCGAAATACTGTCCGTTCTGAGTGGACAATCTCGCAGCGGGCGCTTGGCTTCGTCATAATGCCAGCCGATGATCCTTGTGGGAGCGAGCTTGCTCGCGATAGCGACGTGTCAGGTGCATGGATGCCACTGGAGGGACGCTATCGCGAGCAAGCTCACTCCCACAAGGTCCGGCATGTTCTTCTCGATCTTGGCGTCTCTCCCATGAAAACCGTTGCAATGGTGCTGTTCCCTGATTTCCTGCTGCTCGACATGGCCGGGCCGCTCGAAGTGTTTTCCATCGCCAATCGTTTTCTTGCGCCCGATCAGCACTATCAGCTGCTGACCCTGGGCACCGAGCGGGGCCCATTGCGGGCGTCCAACGGGGTGACGGTCCAGGCCGATTTCCACATCGACCAGGCGTGGGCCGCCTATGACGTCTTGCTCGTGCCGGGCGGTCCTGGTGCCTATAACGATAGGCATCCTGGCTTGCATGCCTGGCTGCGGGCGTCGGCGCAACGGGCCACGCGCTACGGCTCTATCTGCACCGGTGCCTTCGTGCTGGGCGAGGCGGGGTTGCTCGACGAACACCGCGTCACCACCCATTGGCATTACACCGAACGCTTGATCCAGCGTTTCCCCAAGGCGCTGGTCGAGACCGACAAAATCTATTTGCAGGATCGGCGCTTGATCACCTCCGGCGGTGTCACGGCCGGTATCGACATGGCGTTGTCTATCGTCGCCCAGGATCATGGACGGAAGGTCGCGCTGGATATCGCCAAGGTGCTTCTGGTGGTGATGAAACGCCAAGGCGGGCAGGCGCAGTTCAGTCCGCTGGTGGCGGCGGTGGCGACCCAGGAGTCGGCGGTCACCCGCGTGCAGCATTACGTGATGGAGCATCTGGAAGAGCCGTTCACCATCGAGCGCATGGCGGCGTTGGCGGCCATGAGTTCCAGGCACTTCGCCCGGCTCTTCGTCCGGGAAGTGAAGATGACCCCCATGGAATTCCTCCAGGGCGCGCGCATCGACCGGGCGCGACAGTTGCTGGAGTCCACCGACTTGCCCCTCAAGACCGTGGCCTTTCGCAGCGGGTTCGGCAGCGTCCGCCACATGCGCTTGCTGTTCAGCGAAAAGCTCGGCCTGACCCCAGTCCAGTACCGTCAACAGTTCAGTTGAGCCGTCGGTGTCCGTCCAGGGCACCGTGATGTCCGTGATGCGTCCTGTGCCAGCATTGTTCTCTGGCGGGTGGCTGCCAAGATAAGGGCGAACCCTCTGGAAAGGATGCGCAAAGAGCCAGGGCAGACGCTTGCGATGATTCGCAACGCCACGCCCGGACCGGTTATCTGGCGCAGGATCGCTCAATGAACAGCTTCGTCAAACCTGGCACCGAACAGACGGTGGGCTTCGGTCCGTTTGTCTTTCACCGACAGCAGCGACTGGTCACCCGCGACGGCCAACCCCTGGCGTTGGGCGGTCGCGCCCTGGATATTCTGCAACTGCTGGTGGCGCACGCCGGCAGCTTCGTCAGCAAACAAACGCTCATCGCTCACGTCTGGCCTGACAGCGTGGTGGAGGAGATCAACCTGCGGGTGCATATCGCGGCGCTGCGGCGAACGTTCGGCGACGGACGGGATGGCAAACGCTACATCCTCAATCACCCCCACCAGGGCTACTGCTTTGCCGCGCCGCTGGTTGTCGAGCCGAGTGCCGACGGGCCCGATGCCGAACAGGGCGAGCGGCACAATCTACCCGCGCGCCTGAGCCCGGTGATCGGACGCGACAAAGTGCTGGGGCGGTTGCTTGTCGAAGTCCCGCGCCAGCCCCTGACCACCGTCACCGGCTCGGGCGGCGTCGGCAAGACCACTGTGGTCCTGCGGGCAGCAGAGCTGCTGCTGGAGCATTTCGACCAAGGCGCCTGGTTCATTGACTTGTCCGACATCAACGACCCGAGCCTGATTGCGCCGCGGATCTGCCATGCCCTCGGTTTGGAAGACGGACCGTTGGAGCAGCGACTGCAATCCTGCCGGGTGTTGCTGGTGCTCGACGGTGTTGAACACTTGCTCGGGGCCTGTCGGGAATTGGCCCTGATGCTGGGTGCGTCGGCCCCCGGTGTGTCGCTGTTGTTCAGCAGCCGTGAAATCCTCGATCTGGCGCAAGAAAATGTCCTGCAACTGCCCGGCCTGACGGTGGCGTCGCCCCGCGACCCGGATCACCAGGTGCTGGCGTGCCCGGCGGTGCAGTTGCTGATGGATCGCGTCGGCGCCCGACAGCAAGGCTTCACGCCGGGGGAGCGTGACCTGGTGCTCCTCGCGCAGATTTGCCGGCGCCTGGATGGCGCTCCGCTGGCGTTGGAATTGGCGGCGGCCCAAGTCGATGTCCTGGGGGTTGCTGGCGTTCTGGAACAATTGGACGGCGGTCTGTCGGTGCTCAGCCACGGGCGTCGCACGGCCGTGGCGCGTCACGGCAGCCTGGAGGCAGCGCTGGACTGGAGCTTCGAGCGCTTGAGTCGCGATGAACAAACGGTGTTCCAGAGACTGGCGGTGTTTGAACAGGCGTTTTCCCTGAAAGCCGCGATGGCCGTCATCAGTTGCACTGACCTGGGTATGGAGCGGTTGCCCTGGCTGCTGTCACGGCTGGTCAGGCAATCGCTGGTGATGGTCGAACAACGGGCCGAAGGGACTCGGTTCTATCTGCTGAACACCACCCGTGCCTATGCCCTGGAAAAATTGCGGCGTAATGGCCAGTGGCATTTGCTGCGGCGCCGCTACGTGCTCCAGAACGCGTGGCAGCTGCGCCATTCACGACCCGAGCCGGCGAGCCAGCGCCTGGAGCAGCACGCCGGCTTCCGTTAGATCGGGGGTGTCGAACCCTTCCGTAAAACCTCGATACACCGGCCCGAGCAGGTCGTGCGCGGCCTCGTCCTGACCTTGCCGTTGCCATAGCCGGGCCAGGGACATGGCACCGCGCAGCTCCCAGGCGCGCGCGCCTTGGCGTCGGGCCACGGCCAGCGCGGCCAGCAAATGCGCTTCGGCATTCGCTTCGGCACCCGCACCGCCCTGTGCCAGCAAGGCTTCGGCGGCGGCACGCAGGATCTCCGCCGAGCACCAGCCCGCCGCGCCACTGTGGGCACGTTCGATCTGGGGCGGGCTGACGGTATCCGGTCGGACAGTCACGACCATGTCCTGGATAAGACTGGTAGGGGACGGGCACGTCTCGAGGGGCCCGCCGTCGAACGCGCGCTCGAAGTGGCAGGCCCAGCCATGGAACAGCATCACTGAGTGTTTCCGGGCCTGGTGTTTCAGCATATCGAGCCGTTCCCGGGCGGTGGAGTAATCCCCGGTGTACTGGGCGATCACGCAACCGCTCACCGCCAGGGTGTAGCAGATCGACAGGCCATGGTTGATTTGCAGGGCAATCTGCAAGGCGAGGTTGGCGGTGCGCCGGGCTTTCTCGGGGAAGCCCTGGAGCCAGAGGATCCGCGCCAGGATCGTCAGCGCCGCCACGCTCTGTTCGTATTGCACGCCGAAACCGTGAGTGAAGCGACTCAAGTGACCGTTCTGGGCCAGGCGCTGGATGACCTGCTCGGCATCGTGCCGCGCCGCACCCTGGTCGCCGATGAAATGCAACGCCAGTACTCGCAGGCGCTGGGCACTCAAGGACATGACCGGATCGCCCGGCAGGCCCAGCCGGTCGAACTCCTGGCATTGTTCCAACGCCTGTTGATAGCGCCCGCAACTGAGGTTGACCGTCATGTGGCCGGACAGGGCCCGCAGTTCACCGGCCAGGTCTTGATACTGTCGGGCGAGGCGCCGAGCCGTGACAAACGCCGCGACGGTGGCGGGCGTGCCGCCCTCGGTGTGGTAGTTGAGACTGGCGTGGGCCAGTTCCAGGGCGAGGGTCAGCCTCGGGCATGGCGAGGCGCTGCCGTGCAGCAGTTCCCGGGCCTTGTTGACGTAAAGACCGTGCTCCTTGAGAAGTGACAGTTCCTGCCAGAGGGGCAGGGTGCGCGCCGTCAGGCGGATCGCCACACTGTGGGAACCGTGCGGGCCCAGCCCTCGGTCCAGCGCCGCGCGGATGTCGTCGCGGTAGGTCGCGTAGCGCGCGATCCACAGCCGCGTTGGGGTCTGTTCCCAATCTTTTTCAGCCTGCTCCATGAGGGTCAGGCAGCGCTCGGCGTGGCGCGCCTGGCTGGCGGCGAGTTCGCCTGCCGCGATCAATTTCTCCAAGGCGTAGCTGCGGGTGGTATCCAGCAGGCAATAGCGGACCTCTTCGTCACCGATCTCGACGTTGAGCAGCGATTTGGCGACCAGTTGACTGATCGACACCAGCACCTGTTCGGGCGCCACATGCTGGCCGACGATGACCGCTGCCGCCGACGCCAGGTTGAAGCTACCCATGAACACCGCCAGCCGTCGCAGGCAAGTCTGCTCGCAGGCGGTGAGCAGCGCGAAGCTCCAATCCAGGGTGGCCCGCAGTGTTTGCTGGCGCGGCGCGCTGGCGTGATTGTCGTGGACGAGCAGGGCGACGCTGTCCTGCAATTGGCGGCGCAGCTCTTCGAGCCCGAAGCGTCCCACCTGTGCGGCCGCCAGCTCGATGGCCAGGGGAATGCCATCCAGCCGCTGGCAGATGTCGATGACCAGCGGGACCTGATGGTCGGTCAGCTCGAAGTCGTCCTGGCTGGCCATCGCCCGCTCGGCAAACAGTTGCAGTGCCGGGTATTCCAGGGCCGGATAGCCTTCGATGGCCATTCCCCGGGGCGGCAGCGCCAGGGACTCGAGGCGCTGCACATGCTCGCCCTCGGCGCGCAAGCCCTCGCGGCTGGTGGCCAGGATGTGCAGGTGAGGAGCGCCGCGCAGCAAGGTCTCGCAGAGCAGGGCGACGGCGTCGATCAAATGCTCGCAGGTGTCGATCACCAGCAGGAAATGGCGATCCTTGAGCGGTCTGAGGATCGTTTCAAGCGGTGCGCCGTCTTGCGGCGACAGCTCCAGCAGGGCGCAGAGGTTCGGCGCGATCATGGCCGGGTCGTTGAGCGAGCCCAAGTCCAGCAGGTAAGTGCCATCGCGATATTGTCCGATCAGCCGCTCGGCGACGCGCAAGGCAACGGTGGTCTTGCCGATGCCGCCACTGCCGACCAGGGTGATGAAGCGTTTTCGCGGCAACTGGGCGACCAGGCTTTCCACCAGGCCCTGGCGTCCGATCACGCGGGTGCGGCGCGGCGGCAGGTTGCCTGCCAGGGAAGGGTGGGGGATACGGGCCAGTTGCTCGGGCGGTTCGCAGCTGAGCGGCGCGACAAAGCTGTAGCCACGCTGCGCCACGGTGACGATGTAGCGCTGGCCAGCCTGTCCGTCGCCCAAGGCCTTGCGCAGGGCTGCCACGTGAACCCGCAGGTTGGTGTCTTCCACCACGCTTTTGGGCCAGACACGGGCGATCAATTCTTGCTTGCTCACCACCTGGCCGGCGTGTTCGAGCAGTACCAGCAGAATCTCCACCGCCCGCCTTCCGAGGCGCAACGGCTGCCCGCCCTCCAACACCAGGCGCTGGCGCGGATGGACCCGATAGGGGCCGAAATGCACCGTCTTTTCGACGGGCAGGCTGAGGTATTGGCTCATGGCGTGCTCATGGTTCTGTCCCCTGGAGATGGGCTGTACCCGACTATATTCCTCAGGTTTTATGTCAAGCGCAACGGCGGGTGGTGTTGCCATGTCCCTGCGCAACGCCAAACCCGTGGCGAGGGAGCTTGCTCCCGCTGGGCCGCGAAGCGGCCCCAAAAACCCTCGTTTCCCAATCAATCCGGCACACCGAGGCGACAATCCCGGGGCCGCTGCGCAGCCCAGCGGGAGCAAGCTCCCTCGCCACAAAAGCACGTCAGTCCCGAAAAAATTAACAACGTTTAACTCACGCAAATATCTCCCCTGGCCGGACCATTGAGCGATCCACCCACCTCAAGGAGTCATGTCATGAGCACGTTCATCACCCGCGACGGCACAGAGATCTACTACAAGGACTGGGGCACTGGCCAACCGGTGGTCTTCAGCCACGGCTGGCCGTTGAACTCCGACAGTTGGGAGGCGCAGATGATGTTCCTCGCATCCAACGGCTACCGGGTGATTGCCCACGACCGCCGTGGCCACGGGCGTTCCAGCCAGCCGTGGGATGGCAATGACATGAACACTTACGCCGATGACCTGGCCGAACTGATCGAGCGCCTGGACCTCAAGGACGCGGTGTTGCTCGGTTTCTCCACCGGCGGTGGCGAAGTGGCGCGCTACATCGGTCGTCATGGCGCCGCCCGCGTCGCCAAGCTCGGCCTGATCTCGGCCGTCACGCCATTGATGCTCAGGACCCCGGCCAACCCTGGCGGCCTGCCCATCGAAGTCTTCGACGGCTTCCGCCAAGCCTCCCTGGCCGACCGTTCTCAGCTATACAAGGACGTGGCCAGCGCGTTTTTCGGTGCCAACCGTCCGGGCGCCAAAGTTTCCCAAGGCATGATCGACTGGTTCTGGATGCAAGGCATGCTCGCCGGCCACAAGAACACTTACGACTGCATCAAGGCGTTCTCGGAGACCGACCTTTCCGAAGACCTGCGCAACATTGACGTGCCGACCCTGGTGGTCCATGGCGATGACGACCAGGTGGTGCCGATCGAAACCGCCGGCATCGCGGCCGCCAAGTTGCTCAAGAATTCGCAGCTGCTGGTTTACCCAGGCGCGCCCCACGGCCTGACCGACACCCACAAGGACCAACTGAACGCTGACCTGTTGGCGTTCATCCGAGGCTGATCAGGGCGCAAACCTGTGGGAGCGAGCAAGCTCGCTCCCACAGGTTCGGTATTGAACAGGAACGACACCCATGAACCGCAACGATTTACGCCGTCTCGACATGAACCTCCTGGTGATCTTCGAGGCATTGATGTTCGAGAAGAACCTGACCCGCGTCGCCGAAAAGCTGTTCATGGGCCAGCCGGCGGTGAGCGCGGCGCTCGGGCGGCTGCGGGATCTGTTCGACGACCCGCTGCTGATCCGCCACGGCCGAGGCATGGAACCCACGCCGCGGGCCCTGGCGATCCTGCAGGAATTGCAGCCGGCGATGGACACGATTTCCAGCGCCGTCAGCCGGGCCAAGGCGTTCGACCCGTCCACCAGTTGCGACGTGTTCCGCGTCGGTCTGTCGGACGATGCCGAGTTCGGCCTGTTTCCGCCACTGCTGAGTCAGCTGCGCGAAGAAGCGCCGGGCATCATCGTCGTGGTGCGCCGGGCCAATTTCCTGCTGATGTCGTCGCTGCTGGCCAGCGGTGAGATCAGCGTCGGCGTCAGCTACACCACCGACCTGCCGGCCAATGCCAAGCGCAAGAAACTGCGGGACATTCCCTGCAAGGTCTTGCGCGGCGACAACCGTCCCGGGCCGTTGACCCTGGACGAGTACTGTTCGCGGCCCCACGCCATGGTCTCGTTTTCGGGCGACCTGAGCGGCAACATCGACCTGGACCTGGCCCGCATCGGCCGGGCGCGCAAGGTCGTGCTGGCGGTACCGCAATTCAGCGGCCTTCGGGCCTTGCTGGCCGGCACCGAGCTGATCGCCACCGTTCCCGACTACGCCGCCTGTGCGCTGGTGGAAGGCTGTGCGCTACGCGCCGAAGACCCGCCGTTCGAAATCAATGCCGCCGAGTTGTCGATGGTCTGGAGCGGCGTGCATGACAACGACCCCGCCGAGCGCTGGCTGCGTTCGCGCATCGCCACCCACATGTCCCAACCGTTGCCTGCAGCCGCGGCCGTCTCGACGGACCCGGCCGGAGCCCACCGATGAATAGCACTGATGAACGCCGCATGCAGGACCTGGGCCTGCTGTTCCTGCGCCTGAGCGGCGCGTTGTTCCTACTGTGGGTGCATGGCTTGCCCAAGTTGCTGAACTACAGCGCCGAACTGACCCGCATCGAAGACCCGTTCCACCTCGGCGCCGCACCCACGCTGATCCTGGCGATTTTCGCCGAGGTGCTGTGTCCGTTGCTGATCATGGCCGGCGTGCTGGTGCGCCTGGCGTGCCTGCCGATCCTGTTCCTGCTGGCCGTGGCGCTGCTGGTGGTGCATCCGCAGTGGAGCCTGGAAGAAGGGCAGTTCGGCTGGTTACTGCTGATCATATTTACCAGCGTATTCATTGCCGGCCCCGGCCGCCTGGCGATGAACACGCGTTTTGATGGAGTGCTTCGCCATGTCTGAATCCCCAACCCTCGAATCCACCGCGAAACCGGCCATGCCCGGTTCCGACGAAATCGTCACGCTGGTGGTCAAGCACCGGATCAAGGCCGGCCAGGACGGCGCCTATGAAGCCTGGTTGCGGCGCATCGTCAGCGTTGCCGGCCAGTGGCCGGGGCATCTGGGCGTGGATGTGGTCCGGGGCAAGCAGGGCGGATTGTCGTTGTTTACCTGCGTGCTGCGTTTCTGTTCCACCGAGGCCATGCAGCGCTGGCTGGACTCGTCCGAGCGCCGCGAATTGGTGAATGAGGCCACGCCGCTGCTGGCCGACGGCGACCAGACTGAAGTCGCCTCCCACAAGGAATTCTGGTTCGCCCCGCTGGCCGATGCCGCTACGCCGCCACCGCGCTGGAAACAATCGGTGGTGACGCTATTCGTCATCCTGCCGCACACGCTGCTGGTGCCCTTGCTCTGGGGACCGCTGCTGCAACTCAACGCGTTCCTGTCCAACTACGTGGTCGCCACGTTCCTGATCACCGTGACCATCGTGCTTTCGGTGGTGTACGTGTGCATGCCGCTGGCGACCCGCCTGTTCGCGCCATGGTTGGAAGCGTCCAAGGCCCACGAACACCTGGAGCCCGGCCATGGCCAATAACGACGATCCAACCGATCCGCTGCGCCGCCAACTGCTCGCCGCCGGATCGTTGCTCAGCGCCGCCGCGGCTTTCTGGCCGCGCCTGTCCCTTGCTTCTTCCCATTCACAAGGAAACCCTATGAACGCCGATCTGATTCTGTTCAATGGCCAATTCCACACCGTCGACCGCGAGAAGCCTCGCGCCAGCGCGGTTGCCATCAGCCAAGGGCGCTTCGTCGCCGTGGGCACCGACGCCGAGGCCATGGCCTTGCGTGGCAGCGGCACCCAGGTCATTGACCTCAAGGGCCGCACCGTCATTCCCGGGCTCAACGACTCGCACCTGCACCTGATCCGTGGCGGCTTGAACTACAACCTGGAATTGCGCTGGGAAGGTGTGCCGTCCTTGGCCGATGCCTTGCGCATGCTCAAGGACCAGGCCGACCGCACGCCGACGCCACAATGGGTACGCGTAGTGGGCGGCTGGAATGAATTCCAGTTCGCCGAAAAACGCATGCCGACCCTGGAAGAACTCAACCAGGCCGCGCCCGATACCCCGGTGTTCGTGTTGCATTTGTACGACCGCGCCTTGCTCAACCGCGCCGCGTTGCGCGTGGCCGGCTACACACGCGACACGCCGAACCCGCCCGGTGGCGAGATTGTTCGCGATGCCAACGGGAATCCGACCGGCATGCTGGTGGCGCGGCCCAACGCGATGATCCTTTACTCGACCCTGGCGAAGGGACCGAAGCTGCCGCTGGAATACCAGGTCAACTCCACCCGCCAGTTCATGCGCGAGCTCAATCGCCTGGGCCTGACCAGCGCCATCGACGCCGGCGGCGGCTACCAGAACTACCCGGACGACTACGCGGTGATCGAGCAATTGGCCCGCGAGCAACAGATGACGGTGCGCATCGCCTACAACCTGTTCACCCAGAAGCCCAAGGAAGAGCTCACCGACTTCAAGAACTGGACCGGCAGCGTCAAGCTGCACCAGGGCGACGACTTCCTGCGGCACAACGGCGCCGGCGAAATGCTGGTGTTCTCCGCAGCGGACTTCGAAGACTTCCTCGAACCGCGCCCGGACCTGCCGCCAGGCATGGAGCAGGACCTGGAACCGGTGGTTCGTCATCTGGTGGAACAGCGCTGGCCATTCCGCCTGCACGCGACCTATGACGAATCCATCAGCCGCATGCTCGACGTGTTCGAGAAGGTCAACCGCGACATCCCGTTCAACGGCCTGCCATGGTTCTTTGACCACGCCGAGACCATTACGCCGAAGAACATCGAACGCGTGCGAGCACTGGGCGGCGGTATCGCAATCCAGGACCGCATGGCCTTCCAGGGCGAATATTTCGTTGATCGCTACGGCGCCAAGGCGGCCGAGGCCACGCCGCCGATCAAGCGCATGCTCGCCGAAGGCGTGCCGGTGGGCGCCGGCACCGACGCCACCCGCGTCTCCAGCTACAACCCGTGGACCTCGCTGTACTGGATGGTCAGCGGTCGTACCGTTGGCGGCCTGTCGTTGCACGAAGAAGGCCTGCCGCGCCTGACCGCGCTGGAACTGTTCACCCATGGCAGCGCCTGGTTCTCGTCCGAGCAGGGCAAGAAAGGCCAGATCAAGGTCGGCCAACTGGCGGACTTGGCTGCCCTGAGCGCGGACTTCTTCAGCGTCGAGGAAGAAGCCATCAAGTGGATCGAGTCGGTGTTGACCGTGGTCGACGGCAAGGTGGTCTACGCCGCCGGCGACTTCGAAAAACTCGGCCCGGCCAGCGTCCCGGTGCTGCCGGACTGGTCGCCCGTGGTCAAGGTCCCGGGCCATTGGCGTCCGACCTCACCGTTGCAGGCCCAGGTCCACCAGTGCAGCGGTCCGTGCACGGTGCACTCCCACAGCCACGAACGGGCGCGCTTGTCGAACGTCCCGGTCAGCGACTTCCAGGGTTTCTGGGGCGCGTTTGGCTGTTCCTGCTTTGCCTTTTGACTGACAAACATATTCCCCTGTGGGAGCGGGGGGGGGGGGGGGGGGGGGGGGGGGGGGGGGGTGGTGTGGGGGGGGGGGGGGGGGGGGGCGGGGCCGCCGCCCGGGTTGGGTCCGCTGGCAAGGTTGTTGGATGTGACGACGCCTTCGCGAGCAAGCCCGCTCCCACATGGGGGCTGTAACATCCATCCCAAAGGAGTCATCCCATGAGCAACGTTCCCGCCTACAACCGCCTGAACAAAGACGACGCGGTGGTCCTGCTGGTCGATCACCAGACTGGCCTGATTTCCCTGGTCCAGGATTTCTCGCCCAACGAGTTCAAGAACAACGTATTGGCGTTGGCTGACCTGGCTAAATTCTTCGGCCTGCCAACCATCCTGACCACCAGCTTCGAACAAGGCCCTAACGGCCCGATCGTGCCGGAGCTCAAGGAAATGTTCCCGGACGCGCCGTACATTCCACGTCCAGGCCAGATCAACGCTTGGGACAACGAAGACTTCGTCAAGGCGATCAAGGCCACTGGCCGCAAGCAACTGATCATCGCTGGCGTGGTGACTGATGTCTGCGTGGCATTCCCGACCCTGTCGGCCCTGGCGGAAGGTTTCGACGTATTCGTCGTGACCGACGCCTCGGGTACCTTCAACGAAACCGTGCAGCAAGCCGCCTGGGTGCGCATGACTGCTGCGGGCGCGCAGATGATGAACTGGTTCTCGGTGGCCTGTGAGCTGCACCGCGACTGGCGCAACGACATCGAAGGCCTGGGCAACCTGCTGTCCCAGCGCATTCCGAACTACCGCAACCTGATGAACAGCTACTCGGCGCTGACGGCCAAGTAAGCAGCGTCCTGGCTGAACAGGTGCCCGCCAATGTGCGGGCATCTTTTTGTCTGCCGAAGCACCCTTGTGGCGAGGGGATTTATCCCCGCTGGGCTGCGCAGCAGCTCAAAATAGGCTTACTCGGTGTGTCAGAATGTTCACATGGTTAGTTATTGGGTCTGCTACGCAGCCCAGCGGGGATAAATCCCCTCGCCACAGGTTTTGTATTTGGCTTGGATGTTTCTAAGTCCCACCCACGGAATGACAATGAACCCCTTCGAAGAAATGCGCATCTTTGCCCAGGTCATGGAGTCGGGCAGTTTCACCGCGGCGGCGGACAAGCTCGGGCTGTCCAAGCAATTCGTCAGCCGCAAGCTCATGGAGCTGGAGCAACGGCTGGGCGTGCGCTTGCTCAACCGCTCGACGCGACGGCTGGACGTGACGCCGCTCGGCCAGCGCTACTACGAGGCGGCGTTGCGCCTGCTCAGTGAAGTCGAGCAAGTGGAGCAGGGCATCAGCGGCCAGACCAGCGAGCCGCGCGGGACCATTCGACTCAGCGCGCCGTTGTCGTTCGCCGTGGCGCACCTGGGCTGCCTGCTGCCGCAGTTCTTGCAGCGCTACCGGGACGTTAGCGTCGAGGTGGACCTGAGCGATCGCTCGGTGGACCTGCTGGGCGAGGGCTACGACCTGGCGCTGAGGATCGGCGTGCTGGAGGATTCAACCCTGATCGCCCGGCGCATCGCGAGCATCGAACGGGTGTACTGCGCCAGCCCGGCCTATCTCGCGGAGAACGGCACGCCCGCACGACCTGAAGACCTGCGCAATCACGACTGCCTGCCCTATGGACACAGCCGTCAGGTGCAGTGGCGTTTCGAGGGAAATGGCAAACCGCTGGTCCTGGAAGTGGCGGGGCGGATGCGGGCCAATAACGGCGACCTGCTCAGGGATGCGGCGATCGCCGGTATGGGGATCACCTACCTGCCGACCTTCATCCTTGGTGAGGCGTTGAAGGACGGGCGGTTGGTCAAGCTGCTGGAGGGCTTTGAAACCGAGCCGTTGGCGCTGTCGGCGGTCTACCCGCAACATCGCCAGGCTTCGCGCCCGGTGCAGGCGCTGGTGGAGTTCCTGCGCGAGCGGATGCAATAAAGGCCGGAACGCTTCAATCCTGATGAGTGGCTGAAGCGTTCGCGGCCTTCGATCAAGCGGCGAGGTTGGCGCTGCTCAGTTCTTTCTTGTACTGCGCCTTCATGGTTTCCATCTGTTCGCCCAAGGCGTCCAGCTTGGCCTTACCCAGCACCTTCTTGGCTTTCGGGAACATTTCCTTTTCTTCTTCCTCGATGTGGTGCTCCAGCAGCTCCTTGACCACCTTCACCCGGCCCGCAAATTCAGGCTGGGAAGGATCGGTGGTTTTCAGGTCCGGCAGCACCAGCGAGTCGACGGTGCGGTGCTCTTCCTTGGCTTCGTAGTACATCTCGGCTTCTTCCTTGCCGCCTTCCTGCTTGAAGGCCGGGTAGAGGATTTCTTCTTCGAGGCGGGTATGGATGGTCACTTCCATTTCCAGCTTCGCCAGCAGCTCGGTGCGTTTCTTGACGGCGCGATCAGTGGATTCACTCAGCTGAGTGAGGATGGCTTTGACGCGTTCATGGTCGGCTTTCAACAGGTCGATGGCGTTCATGTGCTGCTCCTCGGTCATTCACGGATGCGGGCCGGCTTCGAGCGCCGACGCCACGTGACAGGAAAGGTGCATCCCTCGTGCCAGCCGAGTCGCTTTTAAATTCTCTTTAAAAACAGTTAGTTATGACGGAGTCGAGTTTTGTCATCGTGCAGGCTGCATGAGCGGCGGTTAAAACGCCTTGCACTTTGCGCTGCCGGGTCAGGTGTTGTCGATCTGTTGCCGAACCCGTTCCGCCAGCGCCAGGCAAGATGTCAGTCCGGGCGATTCGATGCCGAACAGGTTGATCAGACCCGGTATTCCATGCTCGGCGGCAGCGCTGATCAGAAAGTCCCGAGCCGGTTCCCCCGGTGCGGAAATTTTCGGGCGGATCCCGCTGTAGGCCGGTTGCAGGCTCTGATCGGGCAGGCCTGGCCAGTAATTTCGAATGGCCTGGTAAAAGGCTTCGGCTCGAGCCGGATCCACTCGGTAATCTTCCGTATCGACCCATTCGGTGTCAGGACCGAAGCGCGCCTGGCCGGCCAGGTCGAGGGTCATGTGAATGCCCAGGCCGGCCGCTTCCGGCGCGGGGTAGACCAGATGGCGGAACGGCGCCCGCCCGGACAGTTGGAAGTAGTTGCCCTTGCACAGGTATTCATCAGGCACCCAATGCCGGTCGAGGCCTTCGATCCGGCGGGCGAGGGCAGGGGCCTGGAGGCCAGCGGCGTTGATCAATTGCCGGCAGGACAATGTCATCTGCGCCGTGCCGCCCAACACCAGGCTGAAGCCCTCGTCGATAACCCGGGCCTCCAGCAAGGGCGTGCGAAACACCACGTTGGCGCCGGCCGCCTCGGCATCGCCCTGCAGCGCCAGCATCAAGGCATGGACGTCAACGATTCCGGTGGAGGGCGAGTACAACGCGCCGACACAGGACAGCTCCGGCTCCAGTGCCTGTGCTTGTTCCTGATCGAGCAGGCGCAGGTCGTCGACGCCGTTGAGCAGGCCGCGGGCCAGCAGCATTTCAAGCCCCGCCAACTGTGCCTGATCCTTGGCCACGATCAATTTACCGAGCCGGCGAGTCTCGACGCCGTGGCTGTCGCAGTACTCATATAGCCGTCGCCGGCCTTCGACGCACAACTGCGCCTTGAGACTGCCGGGCGGGTAATAAAGCCCGGCATGGATCACTTCGGAATTGCGCGAACTGATGCCCGTGCCGATGGCATCGCCTGCTTCGATCACCAGCACTTCATGCCCGGCCTGTGCCATCTCCCGCGCCACGGCCAGGCCGACGACGCCTGCGCCGACCACTACGCACTCGATATCGACGCTCAACGCAGCGGCTTCCAAAATGAAAACTGCTTCTGCGCGACGGTGGTCTGGTTGGTCAAGCCCAAGTCATCGATCCTCACGGGTGTGCCAAAGGCGTAGCAGGTAAAGGGTAGAACCGACTATTTCATAGCGCATTTCGTAATGGCCGACCTGAATTCTGCGTACGTCTCGAGGTTCGAACTCTTCCAGGCGTTCACCAATTCGCGGGTTAACCAGCAGAGAGCTGGGCGCTGCCGTGAGTTGTTGCACGGTCCGCGCGGCGGCGGGTTGATTTACCGAAGCCAGAAACTCATAAAGCCGGGCAATATCTGAAAGCGCCTTGCTGGTCCACTTCAACTCCATCAGCGCGGTACCGGTAACGGGGCGTCGGTGCTGAGACTGTCGGCCCAAGCCTGGACAGCCTGATGGTCAATTACTCGGCCAGCGTCCACGTCCGCCAACGCTTCATGGGTCAGCCGGCTTCGCTCCTCCTCCTGGTCGATCCAGGCAGATAACGCCTGTTTGACGATCCAATTCCTGGAGCGCTCGAGTCGCTCGGCCATCAGGTCGACTTTCTCGGCCAGGTGGACCGGGACATGAGCCGTGACCGATCGGGTCTTCGCAGTGGTAGTCATGGTGGATTTCTCCTTGGCAATCGACAGTAGGAGCCAGTCTTCTGAAGCAGTCACTCTCGAAGGCTGAGTATAGGTGATTAATTTTGAAGCTATGAGCAGCAAAATAAATCATATTGAATAAGGTGTTAGTATCAATCGCCTGAGTCTGGCTGAGCCAAGGCCGGCCGGCTATCACGCCTTGTGATAGAGCAGCCAAAAAAAATGCCCGCATCTCACGATACGGGCATTTTTGTTACCGATGACGCTCAGGCAATCAGCCGGTCAACCCAGCCTGCTGAACCAAGGTCAGCAACGGCTGCGGATACACACCGAGGAAGAACGCCAGGATGGCGATAGCCAGCAGCATCACGCCGCCTGCCTTTTGTTCCCAGTGCAACTCGGCATCGTGGCGACGCAGGTTCGGTTCCATCAGGTACAGGGTGACCATGACGCGCAGGTAGTAGAACACGCCGATGGCACTGCCCAGCACCAGGGAGCCGACCAGCCACCATTGGTGAGCCTCGACGCCGGTGGCGATGATGTAGAACTTGCCGATGAAACCGGCGGTCAGCGGGATGCCGGCCAGGGACAGCATCATCACGGTCAGTACGGCGGTCAGGTACGGACGGCGCCAGAACAGGCCGCGGTATTCGTACAGGGCGTCGGCGTCGCGGCCGTTGTACGGCGAGGACATCAGGGTGATCACGCCGAAGGCGCCGAGGCTGGTGATCACGTAGGTGACCAGGTACACGCCGATGGCTTCCACGGCCAGGCCCTTGCTGGCGATCAGGGCGATCAGCAGGTAGCCGAAGTGGGCGATGGACGAGTAACCCAGCAGACGCTTGAGGTTGCTCTGGGTCAGTGCCAGCAGGTTACCGAACAGGATCGACGCGATGGCGATGATGGTCAGCACGTTGCTCAGCACGCCGCTGCTCGCCACTGGCGAGATCTGGAACAGCCGCACCATGACCGCGAACACCGCCACTTTCGACGCGGTGGCGAGGAACGCCGCCACGGGCGCCGGGGCGCCTTCGTACACGTCCGGGGTCCACAGGTGGAACGGAACCAGCGACAGCTTGAACGCCAGGCCGATCAGCATCATGCCCAGGCCCAGTTGCGCGATCGGGCTAGGCAGGCCGGTGGCCGCCAGGGCCTGGCCGATGCCGACGAAGCTCAGGGTGCCGGCTTCGGCGTAGAGCAGGGCCATGCCGAACAACAGGAACGCGGAACCGGCCGCCGACAGCACCATGTACTTGATGCCGGCTTCCAGCGAGCGCTTGTTGAAGAAGGCGTAGGCCACCAGGCCGTAGACCGGCACCGACAGCAGTTCCAGGCCGATGAACAGGCTGGCCAGGTGCTGCGCGCTGACCAGGACCAGGCCACCGGCGGCGGCCATCAGGATCAGCAGGTACAGTTCTTCGCGGTTGCCCGGGTAACCCGAACCGCCATCACCCAGGTAGGCGTGGGCGAGGGTGACGCAAGCGAGGGTGGCGACCAGGATCAGCGCCATGTACAGGCACGCGAAGCTATCGATCTGGATCAGCGGTGTGACCGCCAGTGGCGCGACTTTCAGGGCCGGCAGAATCGACAGCAAGGCCAGGTTCAGCCCCGCCACCGACAGCAGGAAGGTCTGCGAGTGATTGCGGCGCCAGGCGATCGCCAGCATCACCACGATGATCGTGGCGCTGGTGATCAACAGCGGCGCAAGCGCGATAAAGTGTTGAATCGTGAATTCCATAGCGCTCTTACCGGGCCGAAGCGAGTTGAGAGAAGGCGGTGCCGAGCCACTGCTGCACGCCATGCATCGTGGCGGCGGAAGTGTCGAGGAACGGCTGCGGATAGACGCCGAGGTAAACCAGCAGCACCGCAAGGCCAAGCACCATGATCAGTTCGCGACCGTCCATGCCACGCAGCACTTCGTCCGACTTGGCCGGACCGAAGTAGGCGCGGTGGATCATGATCAGCGAGTAGACCGAACCGAACACCAGGCCGGACGTGGCAATCGCGGTGATCCATGGCGCGCTGACGAACGAGCCGATCAGGATCAGGAACTCGCCGACGAAGTTGCCAGTACCCGGCAGGCCCAGGGACGCGGCCGCGAAGAACAGGCTGATGGCCGGCAGGTAGGCGATGCGCGACCAGATGCCGCCCATTTCACGCATGTCACGGGTGTGCAGGCGCTCGTACAACTGGCCACTGAGGATAAACAGCGCCGCCGCCGACAGGCCGTGGGCGAGCATCTGGATCACCGCGCCTTGCAGGGCCAGCTGGCTGCCGGAGTAGATCCCGATCAACACGAAGCCCATGTGCGAAACGCTGGAGAATGCGATCAGGCGCTTGATGTCGGTCTGGGCGAAGGCCAGGAACGCACCGTAGAAAATCCCGATCAGGCCCAGGGTCATTGCAATCGGCGCGAACTCGGCCGAAGCGTTGGGGAACAGCGGCAGGGCAAAGCGCAGCAGGCCGTAGGCCGCGGTCTTCAGCAGAATACCGGCCAGGTCCACGGAACCTGCGGTCGGTGCCTGGGCATGGGCATCCGGCAGCCAGGAGTGGAACGGCACTACCGGCAGCTTCACCGCGAAGGCGATGAAGAAGCCCAGCATCAGCACGTACTCGGTGGTCTTGGACATCTGCACTTTCAACAGGTCGGCGTAGTTGAAGGTAATCACGCCAGTGTTGTTGAAGTTCACCAGGACCAGGCCAAGGATCGCCACCAACATGATCAGGCCGGAAGCCTGGGTGAAGATGAAGAACTTGGTCGCCGCGTAGATCCGGGTCTTCTTGCCGTCCGACGAACTGTGACCCCAGAGCGCGATGAGGAAGTACATCGGCACCAGCATCATTTCCCAGAAGAAGAAGAACATGAACAGGTCCAGCGCCAGGAACACGCCGACGACACCGCCCAGGATCCACATCAGGTTCAGGTGGAAGAAACCGACGTGGCGCTGGATCTCTTTCCAGGAGCAGAGTACCGAGAGGATACCCAGCAGGCCGGTCAGCAGGATCATCAGCAGCGACAGGCCGTCGAGGGCCAGGTGCACGCTGATGCCGAAGCGCGCGATCCAGGTGTGCTTGAACTCAAGCGCCCAGGTCGGATCGGCGCCAGGGGCCGGTGCAAATGAATAGTCGCCGGTCGCCCACAGCCAGAGGCCGAGCGCGAGTTCCAGGGACATGGTCAGCAGCGCAATCCAGCGCGGGAGGGTAGAGCTGGAACGCTCCGCCATCCAGCACAGCAGGCCGCCGATGAAGGGGATCAGGATTAGCCAGGGCAGAATCATGACGGGCTCGTTTCCTTTCGCAAGTTCGCAAGGTTCATATCAGACCGCTACCAGCACGATGGCGCCGATAACCAGCACGGCGCCAGCCGCCATGGAAGCCGCATACCAACGCAGTTGACCGGTCTCGGTACGGCTCAGGGCGGTGTGGCCGCCCTTGGCCATGCGCGGGATCAGGCCAATGGTCTGGTCGAGCGGGTCTTTGCGCAGAATGTGGCTGATCGCAAGGTATGGCTTGACGAACAGTTTGTCGTAGATCCAATCGAAGCCCCAGGCAGCGAACCACCAGGCCGAGAGGAAACGCCCGATGCCGCTGTTGGCGATGGCCGTGACGAAGCGACGCTTGCCCAGGAACAGCAGGGCGGCCAGCAGGATACCCGCCAGGGCGATGGCACCCGAGGCGATTTCCAGGCTGTGCTTGGCTTCGCCGCCGGCATGGCCGACGCTTTGCGGCAGCACATCGGCCAGCGGTGGGGTGATCATGGCGCCGACGAAGGTCGACAGCACGATCAGCACCGACAGCGGCAGCCAATGGGCAATGCCGTGGCCGGCGTGGGCTTCAGTCTTGGCCTCACCGTGGAACGCGATGAAGATCAGGCGGAAGGTGTACAGCGAGGTCATGAACGCACCCACCAGGCCGGCATAAAGCAGACCCTGGTTACCGCTGGCGAACGCTTCCCAGAGGATTTCGTCCTTGGAGTAGAAGCCGGCGGTGACCAGTGGCAGGGCCGCCAGGGCCGCGCCGCCAACGATGAAGCTGGCATAGGCCAGCGGCAGTTTCTTCCACAGGCCGCCCATCTTGAAGATGTTCTGCTCGTGGTGGCAGGCCACGATCACCGCACCGGAGGCGAGGAACAACAGGGCCTTGAAGAAGGCGTGGGTCATCAGGTGGAAGATCGCGCCTTCCCAGGCGCCGACGCCCAGGGCCAGGAACATATAGCCGATCTGGCTCATGGTCGAGTAGGCGAGGATGCGCTTGATGTCGGTCTGCACCAGTGCGGCAAAACCAGCCAGCACCAGGGTCACGCCGCCCACGATACCGACCAGGTGCAGGATGTCCGGCGCCAGGGCGAACAGGCCGTGGGTACGGGCGATCAGGTAGACACCGGCGGTGACCATGGTCGCGGCGTGGATCAGTGCCGAAACCGGCGTCGGGCCGGCCATCGCGTCCGCCAACCAGGTTTGCAGCGGAAGTTGCGCGGATTTACCGACGGCGCCGCCCAGCAGCATCAGGGTCGCCAGGACGATCCAGAAGTCACCGGCCTTGAAGTGCTCGGGTGCCTTGACCAGCAGTTCCTGGATGTTCAGCGTGCCCAGTTGCTGGAACAGGATGAACAGGCCGATGGCCATGAACACGTCGCCGATGCGGGTGACGATGAAGGCCTTGAGTGCGGCGTTACCGTTGTTGCGGTTGCTGTAGTAGAAACCGATCAACAGGTACGAGCACAGGCCCACGCCTTCCCAGCCGAAGTACAGGAACAACAGGTTATCGCCGAGCACCAGGAACAGCATGCTGGCGATGAACAGGTTGGTGTAGGCGAAGAAGCGCGAGTAACCGGCTTCACCGCGCATGTACCAGGAGGCGAACAGGTGGATCAGGAAACCCACGCCGACCACCACGCCGAGCATGGTCACCGACAGGCCGTCGAGGTAGAGGGCGAAGTTCGGCGTAAAGCCTTCTACCGCCATCCAGCGCCACAGCACCTGCACGTACGCGCCACCTTCCGGCGGGACGACGTTGAACTGCCAGATCACGTAGGCCGTGACGATGGCGGACAGGCCGATGGAACCCACGCCAACCAGCGCCGAAAGGTTTTCCGACCAGCGTCCACGGGAGAACGACAGCAGCAGGAAACCGATGAGGGGGAATATGAAAGTCAGGAAAAGAAGGTTCATCCGCGCATCTCGCTGGCAGCGTCAATATCGAGAGTGTGGAAGCGGCGATACAGCTGCAACAGGATCGCCAGGCCAATACTGGCCTCGGCGGCTGCCAGGCTGATCACCAGGATGAACATGATCTGTCCATCCGGTTGCGCCCAGCGAGCGCCCGCGACGATGAAGGCCAGGGCGGAGGCATTCATCATGACCTCCAGGCTCATCAGCACGAACAGAATGTTGCGGCGGACCATCAGGCCGACCAGACCGAGACAGAACAGGATGCCGGCAACTGCCAGGCCATGTTCGAGAGGGATAGCAGGCATGTGATTACTCCTTCGCCTCGTTACGGCCCAAATGGAACGCCGTGACGACTGCGGCAAGCAGCAGCATCGAGGCGAGTTCGACCACCAGCAGGTACGGACCGAACAGGCTGATGCCCACGGCTTTCGCGCCCACGGTGGTGTGGCCGATGGCCTGGCCGCTCTGGTGGGCGAACAGCACATACAGCAGTTCACCGAGCAGCAGGGCGGAGAGGATCACCGGTCCCGCCCAGATGCCAGGCTTGAGCCACGAGCGTTCCTGCTGGACCGCCGCCGGACCGAGGTTGAGCATCATCACCACGAAGACGAACAGCACCATGATGGCGCCGGCGTAGGCGATCACTTCCAGGGCACCGGCGAACGGCGCACCGAGGGCAAAGAAGGTCATGGCCACGGCGATCAGCGAAATGATCAGGTAGAGCAGGGCGTGCACGGGGTTGGTGTTGGTGACCACACGAAGCGTGGACACCACCGCGATACCCGATGCGAAATAGAAAGCGAATTCCATCTTTCTTCCTTAAGGCAGCAAGCTCTTCACGTTGATCGGTTCGGCTTCGTTCTGCGCGGCGCCTTTCGGCTTACCGGCAATGGCCATACCTGCAACACGATAGAAGTTGTAATCAGGGTTTTTACCGGGACCGGAAATCAGCAGGTCTTCTTTCTCGTACACCAGGTCCTGACGCTTGAACTCGGCCATTTCGAAATCCGGCGTGAGCTGGATCGCGGTGGTCGGGCACGCTTCCTCGCAGAGGCCGCAGAAAATGCAGCGAGAGAAGTTGATGCGGAAGAAGTCCGGGTACCAGCGACCGTCTTCGGTCTCGGCTTTCTGCAGCGAGATGCAACCCACCGGGCACGCCACGGCGCACAGGTTGCAGGCCACGCAGCGCTCTTCGCCGTCGGGGTCGCGGGTCAGGACGATACGACCGCGATAACGCGGTGCCAGGTAGACCGGTTCTTCCGGGTATTGCAGGGTGTCGCGCTTGCGAAAGCCATGGCCGAAGATCATGACCAGGCTTCGCAGTTGGGTACCGGTACCCTTAACGATGTCGCCAATATATTTGAACATGGGTCAAATCCTCACTGAACCGCGGCCGCGGGCGCGTTCATCAAAACGATCGCAGCGGTCACCAGCATGTTGATCAGGGTCAGCGGCAGGCAGAATTTCCAGCTGAAATCCATCACCTGGTCGTAGCGTGGGCGCGGGATGGAGGCGCGCAGCAGGACGAACAGCATGATGAAGAACGCGGTCTTCAGGGCGAACCAGACGAAGGACAGTTGCGGCAGGATGCCGAACGGACCGTGCCAGCCACCGAAGAACAGCGTTACCAGCAGCGCCGAGATCAGGATGATGCCGATGTACTCGCCAACGAAGAACATGCCCCATTTCATGCCGGCATATTCGATGTGGTAACCGTCTGCCAGTTCCTGCTCCGCTTCCGGCTGGTCGAAGGGGTGACGGTGAGTCACGGCCACGCCCGCGATGAAGAAGGTACAGAAACCGAAGAACTGCGGAATGATGAACCACAGGTTCTGCGCCTGGTACTCGACGATGTCGCGCATGTTGAACGAGCCGGCCTGGATCACGATGCCCATCAGCGACAGGCCCATGAACACTTCGTAGGACACGGTCTGGGCCGAGGCCCGCAGGCTGCCGAGGAGGGCGAACTTGTTGTTGCTCGACCAACCGGCGAACAGCACCGCATACACCGACAGGCCCGCCATGGCGAAGAAGAACAGCAGGCCGATGTTCAGGTCCGCCACGCCCCAGGTCGGGGTGATCGGGATGATTGCGAAGGCGATCAGCAAGGCGCTCATGGCGACCACCGGTGCCAGGGTGAAGATCACCTTGTCGGCAAACGGAGGGGTCCAGTCTTCCTTGAAGAACATCTTGATCATGTCGGCGGCGATCTGGAACATGCCGAACGGACCAACGCGGTTTGGACCGTAGCGGTCCTGCCACCAGCCCAGCAGGCGACGTTCGACGAAGCTCAGCAATGCGCCGCAGACCACCACGGCCAGCAGGATCACGATGGCCTTGAGGACCGTCAGGATCACGGCGATCACTTCAGGGGTAAACCAGCTCATTGCGCTGCCTCCTGCAGACCGTCGACAGTCTTGCCGAAAATCGCCGGTGGAATACCCGCCAGGCCAGCCGGCAGGGCCACCAGGCCGGCGCCCAGTTCTTCATTGATGCGCAGCGGCAGACGCAAGGTCTGGCCCGCCACGTTCAGGCTCAGCAGGGCACCGTCGTTGACGCCCAGGCGATCGGCTTCGGACTTGGCCAGTGCCACGTAGGCGGCCGGGATGCGTTCCTGCACCGGTTCGGCCTTGGAAGAGTTCTCTTCGCTGCCGAACAGGTGATGGAACGGCACGACCTGCCAGGTGCCCGGTGCCGGATTGAAGGCACGTGGGACGCTGGCGAACCAGCCCAGGCCATCGCCCTGGCTTTCGATCAGGCGAGTGCCCGGATCACCGGCACGCAGGTGACCGCCGACTTCGTCCTGGAACTTGTTCCAGGCTTGTGGCGAGTTCCAGCCCGGCGACCAGGCGAACGGCACTTGCGAGCGCGGTTCGGCGGAGCCCGAGTAACCTTCCATGGAGAAGGAGAACGCCGTGTCGTTGTCCTGGGAGGTGCGTGGTTCGTGGACGCTGATGTTGGCGCGCATTGCGGTGCGACCGGAGTAGCGCAGCGGTTCGCGAGCAAGCTTCAGGCCCTTGATGCGGAACGCGGCGGACGGCGCGGCATCGACGATGCGCGCCAGTTGCGGGCTGCTCGAAGCGACGGCGGCGGTGACGTGGTCCAGTTGCGTCCAGTCGATCGGCTGGTTCAGCAGGGTGGCGCGCAGGGCGTGCAGCCAGCGCCAGCCTTCGTGGACGAGGATGCTGGCGTCCAGGTATTGCGGGTCGAAAACCTGGAAGAAGCGCTGGGCGCGACCTTCCTGGCTGACCAGCGTACCGTCGCCTTCGGCGAAGCTCGCCGCCGGCAGCACCAGGTCGGCGCGGTCGGTGGTGGCGGTTTTCTGGTGGTCGGCGACGATCACAACCTTGGCGGCGTTCAGCGCGGCATCGACCTTGGCCTTGTCAGTGCGGGTGAACAGGTCGTTCTCCAGCACCACGATGGCGTCGGCGCTGCCGTCGATCACCGCTTGCAGGGCTGCATCGACCGATTCGCCACCGAGCATGGCCAGGCCGAGGCTGTTGGCTTCCGGCACGACCAGGCTGATGGAACCGTTCTTCTCGCGCAGCTTCAAGGCCTTGGCGATGTTGGCGGCGGCTTCGATTAGCGCCTTGGAACCCAGGGAGGTGCCGGCAATGATCAAAGGACGCTTGGCGGCCAGCAGGGCGTCGGCGATGCGTTGGGCGAGGGCGGCGGCTTCACTGTCCAGGCCGTCGACGGCCGGGGCGCTGGCGTCCAGGGCGTGGGCCACGGCAAAACCGATGCGCGCCAGGTCGTCCGGGGCGGCGTGGACGCATTCTTCGGCCACGTCGTCGAGCTTGGTTTCAGCAAGGCTGGCGATGAACAGCGGGTTCAGCGCATGCTGGCCGATGTTCTTCACGGCGGCGTCGAGCCACGGCTGGACGCGCATGGCGTCGGCCATGTCCTCGGCCTTGCCCTTGACCGACTGGCGCAGGGCCAGGGCCATGCGGGCGGCGGTCTGGGTCAGGTCTTCGCCAAGGACGAACACCGCGTCGTGGTCTTCGATGTCGCGCATCGTCGGCACGGGCAGCGGACTGTCCTTGAGCACTTGCAGCACCAGGCGGATGCGTTCCAGCTCGCCGGCCTCGATGCCACTGTAGAAGTGCTCGGCGCCGACCAGTTCACGCAGGGCGTAGTTGCTTTCCAGGCTGGCGCGAGGCGAGCCGATGCCGACGATGTTGCGACCGCGCAGCAGTTCGGCGGCCTTGTCCAGGGCTTCGTCCAGGCTCAGCTTGGCGCCGTCTGCCAGCAGCGGCTGGCGCGGGCGATCCTTGCGGTTGACGTAGCCATAGCCGAAACGGCCACGGTCGCACAGGAAGTACTGGTTCACCGAGCCGTTGTAGCGGTTTTCGATGCGACGCAGTTCGCCGTAGCGCTCGCCCGGGCTGATGTTGCAACCGCTGGAGCAGCCATGACAGATGCTCGGTGCGAACTGCATGTCCCACTTGCGGTTGTAGCGCTCGGAGTGGGTCTTGTCGGTGAACACACCGGTCGGGCAGACCTCGGTGAGGTTGCCGGAGAATTCGCTTTCCAGGGTGCCGTCTTCAACGCGACCGAAGTACACGTTGTCGTGGGCGCCGAATACGCCCAGGTCGGTGCCGCCGGCGTAGTCCTTGTAGAAACGCACGCAGCGGTAGCAGGCGATGCAGCGGTTCATCTCGTGGGAAATGAACGGGCCGAGGTCCTGGTTCTGGTGGGTACGCTTGGTGAAGCGATAACGGCGCTCGTTGTGGCCGGTCATCACGGTCATGTCTTGCAGGTGGCAGTGTCCGCCTTCTTCACAGACCGGGCAGTCGTGAGGGTGGTTGGTCATCAGCCATTCGACGACGCTGGCGCGAAACACTTTCGCTTCTTCGTCGTCGATGGAGATCCAGCTGCCGTCGGTGGCGGGGGTCATGCAGGACATGACGATCCGACCACGCTTGTCGTTCTCGTCGGTGTACTGCTTGACTGCGCATTGGCGACAGGCGCCAACGCTGCCAAGGGCGGGGTGCCAGCAGAAATAAGGAATGTCGAGGCCCAGCGACAGACATGCCTGTAACAGGTTGTCTGCGCCATCGACTTCGAGCTCTTTGCCGTCTACGTGGATAGTGGCCATGGTTCAAAGTTCTTCGTTGGCCCGGTGTCAGCGGGCGTGGCTAATGGAATCTTGTCATTCGTCCGAATCCAAACAGCCTCGGTGAAAAGGCGTCATCGAACGAAAGGCGAAGGGCACGGACCCTTCGCCTTTTTAAGCGTCGTTACGCGCCGACCATGGTCGGCGTGACCACCTGATTGAGGTCGCCCGCGCGGGTTGGCGCGATGCCGGCCTCGAATTCAGGGCGGAAATATTTGATCGCGCTGCCCAACGGCTCCACGGCACCCGGTGCGTGAGCACAGAAGGTCTTGCCTGGGCCGAGGAAACCCACCAGGCCCAACAGGGTCTCGATGTCGCCGGGTTGGCCTTGGCCTTTCTCGATGGCCATCAGGAGCTTGACGCTCCAGGGCAGGCCATCGCGGCAAGGGGTGCAGAACCCACAGGATTCACGGGAGAAAAACTGCTCCATGTTGCGCAGCAGCGAGACCATGTTGACGCTGTCGTCCACCGCCATTGCCAGGCCAGTACCCATACGGGTGCCGACCTTGGCGATGCCGCCGGCGTACATTTGTGCGTCCAGGTGTTCCGGCAGCAGGAAGCCGGTACCGGCGCCGCCGGGCTGCCAGCACTTGAGCTTGTAGCCGTCGCGCATGCCGCCGGCGTAGTCCTCGAACAGCTCGCGCGCGGTGACGCCGAACGGCAGTTCCCACAGGCCAGGGTTCTTGACCTTGCCGGAGAAGCCCATGAGCTTGGTGCCCATGTCTTCGCTGCCGTCACGGGCCAGGGATTTGTACCAGTCCACGCCGTCGGCGATGATCGCCGGCACGTTGCACAGGGTCTCGACGTTGTTCACGCAGGTCGGCTTGCCCCACACGCCAACGGCGGCAGGGAAGGGCGGCTTGGAGCGCGGGTTGGCGCGGCGGCCTTCCAGGGAGTTGATCAGCGCGGTTTCTTCACCGCAGATGTAACGCCCGGCGCCGGTGTGGACGAACAGTTCGAAATCGAAGCCGCTGCCCAGGATGTTCTTGCCCAACAGGCCTGCGGCCTTGGCTTCTTCCACGGCACGGTTCAGGTGCTTGGCGGCGGTGGTGTACTCGCCGCGCAGGAAGATGTAGCCACGGTAGGTCTTCAGCGCACGGGCGCTGATCAGCATGCCTTCGATCAGCAGATGGGGCAGTTGCTCCATCAGCATGCGGTCCTTCCAGGTGTTGGGTTCCATCTCGTCCGCGTTGCAGAGCAGGTAGCGGATGTTGATGGACTCATCCTTGGGCATCAGGCCCCACTTCACGCCGGTGGGGAAGCCCGCACCGCCACGGCCCTTGAGGCCGGAGTCTTTCACGGTCTGGACGATGTCATCGGCGGCCATGTCGGCGAATGCCTTGCGCGCGGCGGCATAGCCGTTCTTCGCCTGGTATTCGTCCAGCCAGACTGCCTCGCCGTCGTCACGCAGGCGCCAGGTCAGGGGATGGGTTTCGGCCGAACGCTGGATGCGGTTGGCGGGCCCGAAGGAAGTCAGGGTCATACGTAGCCCTCCAGCAGTTTGGCGACGCCATCCGGCTGGACGTCACCGAAGGTGTCGTCGTCGATCATCAGCGCCGGTGCCTTGTCGCAGTTGCCCAGGCAGCACACCGGCAGCAGCGTGAAGCGGCCGTCGGCGGTGGTCTGGCCCAGGCCGATGCCCAGCTTGCCTTGGATCTCGCTGACCACCGATTCGTGGCCGCCGATGTAGCAGACCATGCTGTCGCAGACGCGGATGATGTGGCGGCCTACCGGCTGGCGGAAAATCTGGCTGTAGAAGGTAGCAACGCCTTCGACGTCGCTGGCCGGGATGCCAAGGATCTCGCCGATGGCGTAGAGCGCGCCGTCAGGCACCCACCCACGTTCCTTCTGGACGATCTTCAGGGCTTCGATCGACGCCGCGCGCGGGTCTTCGTAGTGATGCAGCTCGTGCTCGATGGCCGAGCGCTCGGTTTCGCTCAGGGCGAAACGGTCTGTCTGGATAAGCGTGCTGTTCATGCTTAGCGGTCCACGTCGGCCATAACGAAATCGATACTACCCAGGTACGCGATCAAGTCCGCGACCATGCTGCCTTTGATCACCGAAGGGATCTGCTGCAGGTGCGGGTAGCTTGGGGTGCGAATCCGGGTGCGGTAGCTCATGGTGCCGCCGTCGCTCGTCAGGTAATAACTGTTGATGCCCTTGGTCGCTTCGATCATCTGGAAGGATTCGTTGGCCGGCATGACCGGGCCCCACGAAACCTGCAGGAAGTGCGTGATCAGGGTCTCGATGTGTTGCAGCGTGCGCTCTTTCGGCGGCGGCGTGGTCAGCGGGTGATCCGCCTTGTACGGGCCTTCCGGCATGTTGCGCATGCATTGCTCGATGATCTTGACGCTCTGGCGCATCTCCTCGACGCGAACCATGCAGCGGTCGTAGGCGTCACCGTTGGCCGCCAGCGGGACTTCGAACTCGAAGTTTTCGTAGCCGGAATACGGGCGCGCCTTGCGCAGGTCGAAATCGCAACCGGTGGAACGCAGGCCGGCACCGGTGACGCCCCATTCCAGGGCTTCCTTGGTGTTGTAGGCAGCGACGCCGATGGTACGACCCTTGAGGATGCTGTTCTGCAGGGCGGCCTTGGTGTACTCGTCCAGGCGCTTGGGCATCCACTCGACGAAATCCTTGACCAGTTTTTCCCAGCCGCGCGGCAAATCGTGGGCCACGCCGCCGATGCGGTACCAGGCCGGGTGCAGGCGGAAACCGGTGATGGCTTCGATCACGGTGTAGGCTTTTTGACGGTCGGTGAAGGTGAAAAACACCGGCGTCATCGCGCCCACGTCCTGGATATAGGTCCCCAGGAACAGCAGGTGGCTGGTGATGCGGAAGAACTCGGCCATCATGATGCGGATGACATCGACCCGGTCCGGCACCTTGATCCCGGCGAGTTTCTCGACCGAAAGCACGTACGGCAGGTTGTTCATCACGCCGCCGAGGTAGTCGATGCGGTCGGTGTACGGAATGTAGCTGTGCCAGGACTGGCGCTCGGCCATTTTCTCGGCACCACGGTGGTGGTAGCCGATGTCCGGGACGCAGTCGACGATCTCTTCGCCGTCCAGCTGCAGGATGATGCGGAACGCACCGTGGGCTGAAGGGTGGTTGGGGCCGAGGTTGAGGAACATGTAGTCCTCGTTGGCGCCCGAACGCTTCATGCCCCAGTCTTCCGGCTTGAAGCGCGCGGCTTCTTCCTCGAGCTGTTGCTTGGCCAGGGACAGGCTGAACGGGTCGAACTCGGTGGCGCGGGCCGGGAAGTCCTTGCGCAGCGGGTGACCTTCCCAGGTCGGCGGCATCATGATGCGCGACAGGTGCGGGTGGCCGGGGAAGTCGATCCCGTACATGTCCCAGACTTCGCGTTCGTACCAGTTGGCGTTCGGCCAGATGCCGGTCACGGTCGGCACGCTGAGGTCGCTCTCGGACAAGGCGACCTTGATCATTACGTCACTATTACGTTCGATCGACATCAAGTGATAGAACACGGTGAAGTCGACGCCGTCGGGCAGCCCTTGACGCTTGGTGCGCAGGCGCTCGTCCACGCCGTGCAGGTCATAGAGCATGACGTACGGCTTGGGCAGGTTGCGCAGGAAGGTCAGGACTTCGACGAGTTTGGCACGGGCAACCCAAAGCACCGGCATGCCGGTGCGGGTCGGCTGGGCGGTGAACGCCTCGGGGCCAAAACGGTTGTTCAGTTCGACGACCACATCCTGGTCGTCTGCCTTGTAAGGCGGGATGTACAGAGCACTGCCTGTAGTCATGGTTATTTATCGCTTTCGGTCAACGTAAAGAATGAAGCCAGGTTCTCGTTTCTTCTTCAGAACAGAGCTTGGATCAGACTTCGTCGGGGCTGCGCAGGTTGGTGACTGCGATACGCTGTTCGCGGCGCTGTTCCTTTTGCGACGGCATCTCGGCGCGATAGACGCCTTGATCACCAACGACCCAGGACAGAGGGCGCCGCTCCTGGCCAATCGATTCCTGCAGCAGCATCAAGCCTTGCAGGAACGCTTCGGGGCGAGGAGGGCAGCCGGGCACGTAGACATCCACGGGCAGGAACTTGTCCACCCCTTGAACAACGGAATAGATGTCGTACATGCCACCGGAGTTGGCGCACGAACCCATGGAGATAACCCACTTGGGTTCGAGCATCTGCTCGTAGAGGCGCTGGATGATCGGCGCCATCTTGATGAAGCAGGTACCGGCGATAACCATGAAATCCGCCTGGCGCGGCGATGCCCGGATAACCTCGGCGCCAAAGCGCGCGATGTCGTGGGGCGCCGTGAAGGCGGTGGTCATTTCCACGTAGCAGCACGAAAGGCCGAAGTTGTACGGCCACAGGGAGTTCTTGCGACCCCAGTTGACCGTGCTGTTCAGCACGTCTTCGAGCTTGCCCATGAAGATATTTTTGTGGACTTGATCTTCTAACGGATCGGCGACGGTTTCCCGCTTGCCGATCGGATACTGCTCGTTAGGAGCATCGGGGTCGATCCGGGTGAGATTGTATTGCATTGCCAAAGCCTCATTGTTTCAGCTTCGCTTGCCGCTTGCGCCGAGCTTCCGGAGCCCAATCAAGAGCCCCCACCCGGTAAAGGTAGACAAGACCTGCCAACAGAATTGCTATGAAAACGAGAGCTTCGACAAATCCGGTCCAGCCGCTTTCGCGGACGGACACAGACCAGGCAAAGAGAAAGAGGGCTTCGATATCGAAGATCACGAAGAGCATCGCGACCAGATAGAATTTGGCTGAGAGCCGCAAGCGGGCGCCACCGGTAGGCAGCATGCCGGACTCGAACGGTTCATTCTTGCTTCGGCCCCAGGCTTTTGACCCGAGCAGGCTCGACACGCCGAGCATGAAGGCACACAGGCCGACCACGCCCAGAAGGAAAATGGCAAAGCCCCAGTTGTGGGCCATGAGTCCTGTCGCTTCGGGCATGCTGGAAATCCTTAACAGAGAGCAATGGTCTCTGAGCTTGAAAAGAAATAACGCAGTGACGATATGTCGCAGCAATCAATCGCGGTGATTTTATGGCTAAACACCGGGCAAGTAAAATTCCTATAGCGAAATTATTTATTGGAATAAGGACATAGCGTACCTCCATGGCCTTGCAACCCAGGCCGGGTGGGCACTGGACGTCACTTCATCAATAATATTTCGCGCGGAATGTAACAATGATAATGCCTTCCAAATGATAATTATTATTATCTGTGCCGACCTTTCCACGATGCACTTACTGTCATGCATGAGAGTCTTTCTTACATCGCCGCTACTGCAATTGTCAGCGCCGGACGTTTTACTCCTTTTCAGACACCCCGATACTGCGTTCGATCAATTTTCATTCGATCAACAGGCGCCAGCGCCTCAGGTCCGATCTCCTGTCGATTTTTGACGACCAGCGCTTCGCTCATTCCAGCCATCGTCAACTTGTCTTGAAGGTTTGATATCAAATGGCTATCTTTGCGACTCATTCATCTAATCATCTATATCAATACGTGATTAGGCTAACGCCCGCTTCCTGGATAGCCGCGCCGGCCTTCCTTGTTCGCGGCTGAGTACCGTAAGGAATGCCATGAACTCTTGGATCGCGAATATGAGCGTTATGCTCAAGCTGGCTTTGGGCTTTGCCGTTGTGCTGCTACTGACCGCCGTTCTCGCCGCGACCGGCTGGTTCAGCCTGGGGAAAATGATCGAGCGTACCGATCGTATGACCAGCATCACCGAGCTCGGCAACCGCCTTGATCACCTGCGCCGGGCTCGCTTGCAATACCAGTTGGACAGGGGCGATGAGCAAAAGGGAGCATTGATCCAGGCCTCGCTGGAGCAGTTTGTCGCCAAGCAGAAAAGCCTCGCAAGCGAGCTGAAAAAACCGGAAAACCTGAAGAAGCTTGCGCTGATCGAGCAAGCCAGCACGCAATATCAAGTGGCGCTGAATACGATGCGCGAGGCCTATCGCAATGACGCAGCCATGCGCAAGGAGATGGGCGTCAATGCCGTCAAGGGCGCCGCGCTGATTGCCAAGGTCATCGACGATGTACAAGCAATGCCTGCCTCGGATGAGCGCCGTTTCGAGCTGTACAGGATCATCCTCAAGGCAAAAGAGGACGTGGCGCTGGTGCGTTATGAAGTGCGTGGCTATACCGGCAACCCCAACAGCGCCACCGAGCAGGCCGCCAACCGCCAGCTCGAAAATACGCTCAAGGGCATCGAAACCCTCAACGGCGCGTTCGGTCCGGCCTACGCCGACACCTTCAAGCAACTGGAAACCGCGCTGGTTGCTTACCGCCGTTCGGTGCAGGACTTCACGGCCAGCACCCGGGCCATTGGCAAGGCCGTGCAGGACACGGTCGATCTGGGTGAAACCATCACTCGCCTGTGTGACGAGATGTATGCCAGCCAACTCGTCTCCCGGGACGAAGACAGCGCCCAGGCTCGCATCCTGCAGTTGAGCTGTGCTGCCTTGGCGATGGTGTTGGGGATTTTTGCCGCGCTGATCATTACCCGCCAG
This sequence comes from Pseudomonas sp. HB05, assembly GCF_016756915.1. Lineage (NCBI taxonomy): Bacteria > Pseudomonadati > Pseudomonadota > Gammaproteobacteria > Pseudomonadales > Pseudomonadaceae > Pseudomonas > Pseudomonas sp. HB05. Next base: position 56,124 of record NZ_JAESPG010000010.1, on the reverse strand, counting down.
ATTACCCGGCCGTTGCGAGACACATTGGCGGTGGTCGATCGCATTGCCGCAGGCGACCTCACGCAACACAGGGTCGTGACCCGTAGTGATGAGCTGGGGATGTTGCAGCAGGGTATCCAGCGCATGGGCGCCACCTTGCGTGACCTGATCGCTGGCATTCGCGATGGTGTTACCCAAATTGCCAGCGCCGCCGAAGAGCTGTCGGCTGTCACTGAGCAGACCAGCGCCGGGGTCAACAGCCAGAAGACCGAGACCGATCAGGTGGCGACCGCCATGCACGAAATGTCGGTCACTGTGCATGAGGTCGCGCGTAATGCCGAACAAGCGCGCGCGGCCGCATCTGAGGCCGATGCGCAAGCCCGTATTGGCGACCAAGTGGTCGCGCAAGCCATCGTTCAGATTGAGCGCCTGGCCAGCGAGGTCGGTCGCTCGGTCGAAGCCATGAGTGAGCTGGAACAGGAAAGCGGGCGCATCGGCACGATCATGGACGTGATCAGGGCGGTGGCTGAACAGACCAACTTGCTGGCCCTCAACGCGGCCATCGAGGCCGCTCGCGCGGGCGACGCCGGGCGCGGTTTTGCCGTGGTCGCCGACGAAGTACGTGGGCTGGCCCAGCGTACCCAGCATTCCACCGAAGAGATTGAAAACCTGGTGGCGGGCTTGCAGAACGGCACGCGCCAGGTATCGAGCATGATGCGAAATAGCCGCGAGCTGACCGACAGCAGCGTGGAATTGGCGGGCAAGGCTGGCGCATCCCTGGGCAACATCACCCAGGCGGTGTCGGGCATCCAGGCCATGAACCAACAGATTGCCGCCGCGGCGGTGCAGCAAAGCTCGGTGGCCGAGGAAATCAGCCGGAGTATCCTGAGCGTGCGCGATGTATCCGAGCAGACCGCCTCGGCCAGCGAAGAAACCGCAGCCTCCAGCGTCGAACTGGCGCGCCTGGGCAACCAGTTGCAGCAGTTGGTCAGTCATTTCAAGGTATGAAAAACGAACCGGGGAAACCGGCAAAAAAAAGCCCCGAACCAGTCGGGGCTTCAGATCGTCGGCTTTGCGGTTAGTTTTTATTCGGTCCGCAAGGGCCGCTTGCTTTTTGGATCAGTGGAACTGTTCTTCTTCGGTCGACCCGGTCAGCGCGGTCACGGACGAGGCGCCGCCCTGGATCACGGTGGTCATGTCGTCGAAGTAGCCAGTGCCCACTTCCTGCTGGTGAGCCACGAAGGTGTAACCCTTGGCGGCGTCAGCGAACTCCTGCTCTTGCAGCTTCACGTAGGCCGTCATGTCGTTGCGGGCGTAGTCGTGCGCCAGGTTGAACATGCTGTGCCACATGTTGTGGATGCCGGCCAGCGTGATGAACTGGTGCTTGTAGCCCATGGCGGACAGTTCGCGCTGGAACTTGGCGATGGTCGCGTCGTCCAGGTTCTTCTTCCAGTTGAAGGAAGGCGAGCAGTTGTAGGACAGCAGTTGGTCCGGGTATTCCTTTTTGATCGCTTCAGCGAAACGACGGGCTTCGTCCAGGTCCGGCTTGGCGGTTTCGCACCAGATCAGGTCGGCATACGGGGCGTAGGCCAGGCCGCGGGCGATGGCCTGGTCGAGGCCGGCGCGCACTTTGTAGAAACCTTCCGGGGTGCGGGTACCTGTCACGAACGGCTGGTCGTACGGGTCGCAGTCGGAGGTCAGCAGGTCAGCGGCGTTGGCGTCGGTACGGGCCAGGATGATGGTCGGTACGCCGGCAACGTCGGCGGCCAGGCGGGCAGCGGTCAGCTTCTGTACGGCTTCCTGGGTCGGAACCAGTACCTTGCCGCCCATGTGGCCGCATTTCTTCACCGATGCCAGTTGGTCTTCGAAGTGAACGCCGGCGGCGCCTGCCTCGATCATGCTCTTCATCAGCTCGTAGGCGTTCAGCACGCCGCCGAAACCGGCTTCGGCGTCAGCCACGATTGGCGCGAAGTAGTCGATGTAGCCTTCGTCGCCCGGGTTCTTGCCGGCTTTCCACTGGATCTGGTCGGCACGACGGAACGAGTTGTTGATGCGCTTGACCACGGTTGGAACCGAATCCACCGGGTACAGCGACTGGTCAGGGTACATGGACTCGGCGGAGTTGTTGTCCGCGGCCACTTGCCAGCCCGACAGGTAGATCGCCTGGATGCCGGCCTTGACCTGCTGCACAGCCTGGCCGCCGGTCAGGGCGCCCATGCAGTTGACGAAATCTTTCTCGGGACGGAAGGCTGGCTTGGCGCCCTGGGTCACCAGGTTCCACAGCTTCTCGGCGCCCATCTTCGCGAAGGTGTGCTCAGGTTGAACCGAGCCACGCAGACGGACGACGTCAGCAGCGGAATAATTGCGCTTCACGCCTTTCCAGCGCGGGTTCTCAGCCCAGTCTTTTTCAAGGGCTGCAATTTGCTGTTCGCGTGTCAGTGCCATGGAAATAAACCTCGTCGCGTCTTGTATGGATGGTCGTTCTGGGCTGGAAGATTCCAGCTTGCCAATCGCACCCGTCATGGGTGTGAAGGGCTGCTCGCTGACCAGGAGGCTGGCATACAAGTCGGTCAAGGCGGGGTGGCGACGGGATGAACGATGGGCTCGAGGGGAAAGTGAGCAGGTAGGGGCGAACTGCGGGCGCATTCGGGCGTCGTGGGCCTTTATACGAACTCAGAGTGATGCCGGGTTACCTAGTTACGCTTCCGTCCCTCGGGACAACTTCGTTCCAGTCGCAACCTCGTCAAACACACCTTGTGGGCGGTACAGACACGAATCGGCTCGCAGGGTGGTTGCAAGCATCGACCCGAAGGCCCTTGCCAGGGCCCCTGATTAGCGGGAGCGAGGCCATCATGCCTTCGGTTTTTTGGCTCGTCAAACGTTTTGTAGTGCTTTTTTTATGGCACTACATCTTTGGTCTAATACGACTCATCAGTCAGTTTCTGGTGCTTCAGTTCAAGGTATCGACCTTCACCCGCAGAATCATGTCGTCGCGGCCTTGGGTCGAGTAGCTGCGGGTCAGGCCCTGTTTGTCGGCCTGAGTCTGGCGATTCACCCCAGCCAGGGTGATCCATTCGCCAAGGCGTCCGCTGACGGTTGTGTCGGTACTTTGCACGTTCACTACATCGGGACGTTCCTGGCTCATACGGTCACGGTTGGTACTGATGTTCAGATGAACGGTCTCGCCGGTGACGCTGGCGGTGACGTAGAAACCTTGGGTGACGTTGCGGTATTCGGTCTGGCTTTGCATGCGACCGTAGCCGTCAGTCTGGTTGCTGGTGAAAGGCACGCTCTGGCCGACCTGGATCAGCGCTGGTTGGCCTTCGCTGGCCTGGATCTGCTGTACGCCGCCGTCACGGCTGGCCGTGCTGCGGTTGATGATGCGGGTCTGGCTGGGCGCGGCGCCGTTGATCGAGTAGCCCTGGTCGCCCTGCAAGTTGTTTTCGTTGGTGTCTACGGTGATCAGCAAGCGCTTGGGCGCGGTGTCCAATTGAGCCAGGAATTGCCGGAGTTCTTCGATCTTGCCAGGCTCGGCGTTGACGATCAGTTGGTTGCCGTAGGCGCTGACCTGGCCGTCCTTGCCGATGAAGTTCTGCGCCACCGGCAGCAGGTCGGCGCTGGTGCGGTAGTTCAGTGGCACGACTTGCGTGTCGGCCATGACTGACAGGCTGCAACCGAGCAGGAGGGTGGTCAGCAAGGTGCGTAGGGACATGTCCATTTCTCCGCGAGACAAAGGCTTGATATTGCCAGTTTGTCGGCCCCGAGTGGGGCAAGTTGAATGGTAGACGGCAAAACGCCCCGGCATCGGAGGATGGCGGGGCGTTTTGGGTGTTGCAGGACGCTTTCGTGGCGAGGGGATTTATCCCCGCTGGGTTGCGAAGCAGCCCCAAATCAGTCGCTGCGGTGTGTCAGTTTGAATCCAGGCAGCTTCATTGGGGTTGCTGCGCAACCCAGCGGGGATGAATCCCCTCGCCACAGGGCATTATGGTGGTGCTTCCTGCGGGGTTCAGGCCGAACGCCGCACCATGTCCACGTGCGGAATGCCGGCTTCGAGAAACTCCTCGCTGACCACCGCAAACCCCAGCCGCTCATAGAACGGCGTGGCGTGTACCTGGGCACTGAGCATCTGCTGCTTGAGCCCGCGTTTCTCGGCCTCGGCAATCACCGCCTGCATCAGCGCGTCGCCGACCTTCAGCCCGCGCCAATCCTTGAGGACTGACACCCGGCCGATATGGCCATCGGTCAACAGGCGCGCGGTGCCGATCGGGAAGTCGCCTTCGAGAGCCAGGAAATGCACGGCGTCCTGATCATCCGAATCCCACTCCAGCTCCGGTGGTACGGATTGCTCGGCAATGAACACCGCTTCACGAATGCGCCGGATCTCGGCGTTATCCTTTTGCCAGTCTGCGACACGAACGTGAATTTTATTCATCGGCGAACCCCAGGCTGCCTTGCTTGACCAATTCATGGATGAGACCGCGACCGTCTTCATCGGCCAGCCATGGGCCGAGGTTTTCGATGTGCAGCGCGTCGGCGGCGCAGATCATCTTCAGCAGGTCACGCAGCTTGCCCGGCAGGTAACGGCTCTGGCCACTGGCGAACAGCAGCAGGTCGTCATCGACTTCCGACCAGGCCAGGCGCGCGCTCGGGTTGCGGATGATCACTGCGCCCTGTTCCAGGCCGGCCAGCAAGTCGTCTTCTTCCAGTTCCGGGCCCACCACCAATTCCGGGTAGCGTGGCTCGGTCATGAATTGGCCGAACCAGGTCAGCAGCAAGCGCTCGTCGCTCATGTGTTCGGCCAGCAGGCCCTTGAGGCGGTCCAGGGCGTCGTGCTGGATCTGGTGCGGGTCGGTCACCGGGCGTGCATCGGCGTCGGTGTAACGCTCTTCATCCGGTAGGAACTGGCTGAGGAAGTCGGTGAAGTGGGTCAGGACTTCGGCGGCGCTCGGTGCGCGGAAGCCGACCGAGTAAGTCATGCAATCGTCCACGGCGACGCCGCAATGAGCCAGGCGTGGCGGCAGGTAGAGCATGTCGCCGGGTTCCAGGATCCACTCGTCGGTGGCCTCGAAATCGGCGAGGATGCGCAGGTCCGCGTGGGGCAGCAGCGGGCTTTCGGAGTCGCACATCTGGCCGATCTTCCAGTTGCGCTTGCCGTGGCCTTGCAGCAGGAATACGTCGTAATTGTCGAAGTGCGGGCCCACGCCGCCACCCGGGGCGGCGAAGCTGATCATCACGTCGTCGATGCGCCAGCTCGGCAGGAAGCGGAAATGCTCCAGCAGCTCGCTGACTTCCGGGACGAATTGATCGACCGCCTGCACCAGTAAGGTCCACTCGCGCTCGGGCAGTTTGCTGAACTCATCTTCGGCGAACGGGCCGCGACGCAACTCCCACGGGCGCTCGCCGTGCTCGATCACCAGGCGCGATTCGACCTCTTCTTCCAGGGCAAGGCCGGCCAGTTCGTCGGCATCGATCGGGCTTTCGAAATCAGGAATCGCCTGGCGGATCAGCAGGGGTTTCTTCTGCCAGTAGTCGCGCAGGAACTCCCGTGCCGTGATACCGCCCAGGAGTTGCAGTGGAATGTCAGGATTCATGTGTAACCTATTGAAAAAATATACTTTTCAGACGCGAATAAAAACGCCCGGCGCGGCCGGGCGTCTCAAGGTGAAGCGATGGATCAGATGCGCTTGGCTTGTGCCGCCGCGTTGCCGATGTAGCTGGCCGGGGTCAGCTTCTTCAGTTCAGCCTTGGCGTCGGCCGGCATGTCCAGGCCATCGATGAAAGTCTGCAGCGCTTCTGGGCTGATGCCCTTGCCACGGGTCAGTTCTTTCAGCTTTTCATACGGATTTTCGATGTTGTAGCGACGCATCACGGTCTGGATCGGCTCGGCCAGGACTTCCCAGCAGGCGTCCAGGTCAGCGGCGATCTTCTGCTCGTTGAGCTCCAGCTTGCTGATGCCCTTGAGGCTGGCTTCGTAGGCGATGACGCTGTGGGCGAAACCCACGCCCAGGTTGCGCAGCACGGTGGAGTCGGTCAGGTCGCGCTGCCAGCGGGAGATCGGCAGCTTGCTCGCCAGGTGCTGGAACAGCGCGTTGGCGATGCCCAGGTTGCCTTCGGAGTTTTCGAAGTCGATCGGGTTGACCTTGTGGGGCATGGTCGAGGAACCGATTTCCCCGGCAATGGTGCGCTGCTTGAAGTAACCCAGGGAGATGTACCCCCAGATGTCACGGTCGAAGTCGATCAGGATGGTATTGAAACGTGCGATCGCGTCGAACAGCTCGGCGATGTAGTCGTGTGGCTCGATCTGGGTGGTGTACGGGTTGAAGCTCAGGCCCAGTTCGTCTTCGATGAAGGCGCGGGCGTTGGCTTCCCAGTCGATGTCCGGGTAGGCCGACAGGTGGGCGTTGTAGTTGCCCACGGCGCCGTTGATCTTGCCCAGCAGTGGCACGGCGGCAACCTGGGCGATCTGGCGCTCCAGGCGGTAGACCACGTTCGCCAGTTCCTTGCCCAGGGTGGTCGGCGAAGCCGGTTGACCGTGGGTGCGCGACAGCATCGGCACGTCGGCGAAACGGATCGCCAGCTCGCGGATGGCCTGGGCGGTCTGGCGCATCAGCGGCAGCAGCACGTCGTCACGGCCTTCGCGCAGCATCAGGGCGTGGGACAGGTTGTTGATGTCCTCGCTGGTGCAGGCGAAGTGGATGAACTCACTGACGTTGGCCAGTTCCGGCAGCTTGGCCGCCTGCTCCTTGAGCAGGTATTCGATCGCCTTGACGTCGTGGTTGGTGGTGCGCTCGATCTCTTTGACGCGCTCGGCGTGCTCCAGGGCGAAATTGTCGGCCAGGGCGTTCAGCACTGCGTTGGCCTCGGCGGAAAAGGCCGGGACTTCGCCAATGCCAGGGTGGGCGGCGAGGCGCTGGAGCCAGCGCACTTCAACCAGGACGCGGGCACGGATCAGGCCGTACTCGCTGAAAATCGGGCGCAGGGCCTGGGTTTTGCCGGCGTAGCGGCCGTCTACAGGGGAAACCGCAGTGAGCGAAGAGAGCTGCATGGGGTGTTCTCGGACAGTCGGGCAACGAAATGGGGCGCGTATCATACATGAAAACAGACGCCGGTCCGTCGCCAACTGACCGGCGTGTTACGCGTAACGAGATAAAGCTGTTTATTACCTGTGGCGAGGGAGCTTGCTCCTACGGTCCAGTGAGGCAAGCTCCCTTGCTACAAAAAAGGTCGAGGCGACTTATTCGTTGCGCATCAATGGGTACAGCTCTTTCAACAATTTGCGTCGGCTGATCACCAGTTGCCAGCGATGGCCGCCCAACTGCCGCCACAGGCGTGCCGAGCGGATCCCGGCCAGCAACAGCGCGCGGATCTTCGAGGCATTGCTCGGTTGTTGCAGGTTGCGCATGTCGCCATGCACCTGGATGCGCTGGCGCAGGGTGCTCAAGGTGTCCTGGTACAGCGCGCCGCACGCGGCGATCACGTTTTCGTGGGACGGGCCAAAATGTTCGACCTGGGATTGGATCTGCGGCAGGCGCTTGCCGATGGTTTCCAGCAGGTCGTCGCGCTTGGCCAACTGACGCTCCAGGCCCAGCATCGACAAGGCGTAGCGCAGCGGTTCGCGTTGCAGGGCGCTGGGGTCGCGTTCCAGGGCGCCGATCAAGGCGCGATAGCCTTCGCGCAGGTTCAGGTCATCGCCGCCGTAGACTTCCAGGGTGTCCTTGGGGTCGCGCACCAGAAGGCTGCCGAGCATGCAGCCCAGCCCGGCTTCGTTGGTCTGGCCGGTCTTGGCGATGCGATCCACCAGCACGGCGGCGAGAAACACTCCGCCCAGCGCCGTCAGTTGTTCCTGGATCGGCGTCATGCCTTGCTGCTCCATGGCTCGGCGACTTCGATCACGCCGCCGCCCAGGCAGATTTCGCCGTCGTAGAACACCACGGATTGGCCGGGCGTGACGGCTCGCTGCGGATCATCGAACGTCGCGCGATAACCGCTGGCGGTTTTCTCCAGCGTGCAAGGCTGGTCGCTCTGGCGATAACGAACCTTGGCCGTCAGGCGGCGCGGTTCGCTGAGGTCGATCGGGTTGACCCAATAGATGTCGGAGGCGAGCAGGGCGCCGGAGAACAGCCATGGGTGGTCGTTGCCCTGGCCGACGATCAGCTCGTTGTGCTCCAGGTCCTTGACCAGCACATACCATGGCTCTTCACCAGCGTCTTTCAACCCGCCGATGCCCAGGCCCTGGCGCTGGCCGATGGTGTGGTACATCAGGCCATGGTGACGGCCGATGACCTCGCCTTCGGTGGTCTTGATCTCGCCCGGCTGGGCCGGCAGGTACTGCTTGAGGAAGTCGCTGAAGCGACGCTCGCCAATGAAGCAGATGCCGGTGGAATCCTTCTTCTTGGCGGTGGCGAGCTGGTGTTTCTCGGCAATCGCGCGCACTTCGGGCTTTTCCAGTTCGCCGACCGGGAACAGGGTCTTGGCGATCTGCTCGCCGCCGACGGCATGCAGGAAGTAGCTCTGGTCCTTGTTCGGATCCAGGCCCTTGAGCAGTTCGGTGCGGCCATCGATGTCGCGGCGGCGCACGTAGTGGCCGGTGGCGATCAGGTCGGCGCCGAGCATCATCGCGTAGTCGAGGAATGCCTTGAACTTGATTTCGCGGTTACAGAGGATGTCCGGGTTCGGCGTGCGGCCGGCCTTGTATTCGGCCAGGAAGTGCTCGAACACGTTGTCCCAGTACTCGGCGGCGAAGTTGGCGGTGTGCAGCTTGATGCCAATCTTGTCGCACACGGCCTGGGCGTCCGCGAGGTCGTCCATGGCGGTGCAGTATTCGGTTCCGTCGTCTTCTTCCCAGTTCTTCATGAACAGGCCTTCCACCTCATAACCCTGCTCCATCAGCAGAAGGGCGGAAACGGAAGAGTCCACGCCACCGGACATGCCGACGATGACGCGTTGCTTTGGGGTGTTCGAAGAGGCTGGATCACGCATAGGAATTCAATGAGTGTCTTGAAAAAGGACGCGATTCTATCAGGCCCGGGCGCGCAAGGCTAAAGAGAAGGGCGGATAAGCGCCAGGCTATGGCGATGGCCGGCCAGGTAATCGTCGATGCAGCGGATGATCAGCTCGCTGCGCCAGTGATCGCGCTGTTCGAGCAGTTCGTCACGGGACAGCCATTTGGCGCCGAGGATGCCGTCGTCCAGTTGGTATTCGGGATGGTGTTTCAGGGCTTTGGCGGCGAAGCAGACCCGTTGGTAGGTCACGCCGTTGCTGGGGGCGGTGTAGAGGTAGATGCCGGTGACGCTGGTGGGCTCGACGTCCCAGCCGGTTTCTTCGAGGGTTTCGCGCACGGCGGCTTCGATCAGGGTTTCGTTGGGGTCCAGGTGGCCGGCGGGCTGGTTGAGTACTGCGCGGCCGCCCTTGGATTCTTCCACCATCAGGAAGCGGCCGTGGTCTTCGACGATGGTGGCGACGGTGATGTGGGGGTTCCAGTCCATGATGGTTCCTCTATTGTTGGATTGAGATGCGAATCCCCTGTGGGAGCGGGCTTGCTCGCGAAAGCGGTGTGTCAGTCAATGCAAATGTTGAATGATAAATTGCCTTCGCGAGCAAGCCCGCTCCCACAGGGGCAAATAGGGTATGCATAAAAACACAAACCCCGGCACAAGGCCGGGGTTCGTGGTGCTTCCTTGCAACCTTACACCAGCGCAGCAATCGCCGCGTTGAAGGTGTTGCTCGGGCGCATGGCCTTGCGGGTCAGTTCCGGGTTGGCGAAGTAGTAGCCGCCGATGTCCACGGGCTTGCCCTGGACCGCATTGAGCTCGGCAACGATTTTTTCTTCGTTGTCGGTCAGGGTCTTGGCCAGGGTGGTGAACTGCGCCTTGAGGGCTGCGTCGTCATCCTGGGCGGACAATGCCTGGGCCCAGAACAGGGTCAGGTAGAAGTGGCTGCCGCGGTTGTCGATGCCGCCGACCTTGCGCGAAGGCGACTTGTTGCGATCCAGGAACTCGCCAGTCGCCTGGTCGAGGGTCTTGGCCAGCACCAGCGCCTTGGGGTTGTTGTAGGTCACGCCCAGGTGTTCCAGGGAAGCGGCCAGGGCCAGGAACTCGCCCAGGGAATCCCAGCGCAGGAAGTTTTCTTCCAGCAGTTGCTGCACGTGCTTGGGTGCCGAACCGCCGGCGCCGGTTTCGAACAGGCCGCCACCGTTCATCAGCGGCACGATCGACAGCATCTTGGCGCTGGTGCCCAGTTCCATGATCGGGAACAGGTCGGTCAGGTAGTCGCGCAGTACGTTGCCGGTCACCGAAATGGTGTCCTTGCCTTCGCGGGTGCGAGCCAGGGTGAATTTCATCGCGTCGACAGGCGACATGATGCGGATGTCCAGGCCGCTGGTGTCGTGGTCCTTCAGGTAAGCCTGGACCTTCTCGATCATCACGCCGTCGTGGGCACGCATCGGGTCGAGCCAGAAGATCGCCGGGGTGGCGCTGGCGCGGGCACGGTTGACGGCCAGCTTGACCCAATCCTGGATCGGCGCGTCCTTGGTCTGGCACATGCGGAAGATATCGCCAGCCTCGACGTTCTGCTCCAGCAGGGTGCGACCGTTGTTGTCCGAAACGCGGACCACGCCGTCGGCCTTGATCTGGAAGGTCTTGTCGTGGGAACCGTACTCTTCGGCTTTCTTGGCCATCAGGCCAACGTTCGGCACGCTGCCCATGGTGGTCGGATCGAAGGCGCCGTGTTGCTTGCAGTCTTCGATCACCGCCTGGTAGATGGTGGCGTAGCAGCGATCCGGGATCACGGCCTTGGTGTCATGCAACTGGCCGTCGGTGCCCCACATCTTGCCGGAGTCACGGATCATGGCTGGCATCGAGGCGTCGACGATGACGTCGCTCGGCACGTGCAGGTTGGTGATGCCCTTGTCGGAGTTGACCATCGCCAGTGCTGGACGAATGGCGTAGACCGCCTGGATGTCGGCTTCGATCTGGGCCTGCTGCTCGGCCGGCAGGGCCTTGATGCGGGCGTACAGGTCGCCGATGCCGTTGTTCAGGTTGAAACCGATCTGCTCCAGCACTTCGGCGTGCTTGGTCAGCGCGTCCTTGTAGTACTCGGCGACGATCTGGCCGAACATGATCGGGTCGGAGACCTTCATCATGGTGGCTTTCAGGTGGACCGACAGCAGGACGCCTTTTTGCTTGGCGTCTTCGATTTCGGCGGCGATGAAGTTGCGCAGGGCGTTTTTGCTCAGCACGGCGCAATCGAGGATCTCACCGGCTTGAACGGTGGTCTTTTCCTTCAGGACGGTGGCGGTGCCGTCCTTGGCGATCAGCTCGATCTTCACGCTGCCCGCGGCGTCGATCAGGGCGGCTTTTTCGCTGCCGTAGAAATCGCCGGCGTTCATGTGAGCGACGTGGGACTTGGAGTCGGCAGCCCAGGCGCCCATCTTGTGCGGGTGCTTGCGGGCGTAGTTCTTGACCGACAGCGGCGCACGACGGTCGGAGTTGCCTTCGCGCAGGACCGGGTTCACGGCGCTGCCCTTGACCTTGTCATAGCGAGCGCGAGCTTCTTTCTCGGCGTCGGTGGTCACGGTTTCCGGGTAATCCGGCAGTGCGTAGCCCTGGGCCTGCAATTCCTTGATCGCGGCCTGCAGTTGCGGCACCGAGGCGCTGATGTTCGGCAGCTTGATGATGTTGGCTTCAGGCGTAACGGCCAGGTCGCCCAGTTCGGCGAGGTGGTCGGCTACGGCTTTGTCACCCAGTTGCTCGGGGAAGCTGGCCAGGATGCGCCCTGCGAGGGAGATGTCGCGGGTCTCCACGGCGATGTCGGCCGAAGCGGTGAAGGCTTCGACGATCGGCAGCAGCGAATAGGTGGCGAGGGCAGGCGCTTCGTCGGTGAAGGTATAGATGATCTTCGAGCGGGTGGGCATATTCGGATTAACTCTCTTCTTTGCTAAAGCATGCGCAGAAACTCGAGGGGCGCCGGGTAAGCGCGTTCGTTCAAAGTCATCCGTGAGCCGAATGTCGAGGTTTCTTCGCGGTGATGTTGGGTGCATCAGTCGAGCGTCAAGCGGTCGGGCCGCGGTAACGGTCCGGCTTTTAAAATGGCGGAAAGTCTCGTTATAGAGCCGTCAGCCGTCGTGACCCTGTGGTCAGCGGCGGCATTATACATAGGTAGCTGGCGATCTGCCGACGGTTCATAGACTTCCGTACACGTCCATTGGTCTAAACGTCGCATGCCAAGGGTGGTGGACTATGCTCATGTTTGGCGCTTTTCCCTTGGTTTTCAGGCTTGTACATCGCGAACTGCGCCACTTTCGTCCTTGATGGGCCTAACGTAGGGTTTGCGTGCCGATTCAACTGGGTTACGCTCGAACGCAAGCCAGATGTTCAATCCAAGCAATGGAGTTCAGCATGGGGTATCAAAAGATTCAGGTTCCGGCCGTCGGTGACAAAATCACCGTCAACGCAGACCATTCTCTTAATGTTCCCGACAATCCGATTATCCCCTTCATCGAAGGCGACGGCATTGGCGTTGATATCAGTCCGGTCATGATCAAGGTGGTCGACGCCGCGGTCGAGAAGGCATACGGCGGCAAGCGCAAGATTTCCTGGATGGAAGTCTACGCCGGTGAAAAAGCCACCCAGGTCTACGACCAGGACACCTGGCTACCCCAGGAAACCCTGGACGCGGTCAAGGACTACGTGGTTTCCATCAAGGGCCCGCTGACCACGCCGGTCGGTGGCGGTATCCGCTCGCTGAACGTAGCGCTGCGCCAGCAGCTCGACCTGTATGTCTGCCTGCGCCCGGTGCGCTGGTTCGAAGGCGTGCCCAGCCCGGTCAAGAAGCCTGGCGACGTGGACATGACGATCTTCCGCGAGAACTCCGAAGACATCTATGCCGGCATCGAGTGGAAGGCCGGTTCGGCCGAAGCCACCAAAGTCATCAAGTTCCTTAAAGAAGAAATGGGCGTCACCAAGATCCGCTTCGACGAAGATTGCGGTATCGGTGTCAAGCCGGTTTCCAAACAGGGCACCAAGCGCCTGGCTCGCAAGGCCTTGCAATATGTCGTCGATAACGACCGCGACTCGCTGACCATCGTGCACAAAGGCAACATCATGAAGTTCACCGAAGGTGCCTTCAAGGAATGGGCCTACGAAGTGGCGGCCGAAGAGTTCGGCGCAACCTTGCTCGACGGCGGGCCATGGATGCAGTTCAAGAATCCGAAGACCGGCAAGAATGTCGTGGTCAAGGACGCCATCGCCGACGCCATGCTCCAGCAGATCCTGCTGCGTCCGGCGGAATATGATGTGATCGCCACCCTGAACCTCAACGGCGACTACCTCTCCGATGCCCTGGCGGCGGAAGTAGGTGGTATCGGCATCGCGCCGGGCGCCAACCTGTCCGACACCGTGGCGATGTTCGAAGCCACCCACGGTACCGCGCCCAAATACGCAGGCAAGGACCAGGTCAACCCGGGGTCGCTGATCCTGTCGGCGGAAATGATGCTGCGCCACATGGGTTGGACTGAAGCGGCCGACCTGATCATCAAGGGCACCAACGGTGCGATTTCGGCCAAGACCGTGACCTATGACTTCGAGCGCCTGATGGACGGTGCCAAGTTGGTGTCGTCTTCCGGCTTCGGCGATGCGCTGATTTCCCATATGTAAGCGAAGCCTGGACACGAAAATGCCCGGTTCGAGTGATCGAAACCGGGCATTTTCATGGGTGGGGCAGGCCTTTAGTGGTCCTCGGTGACCCGAGGCTTGACGTGGACCCTGGTCGGCTCTGGCTTTTCGCTGGCCTGAGTGCTCTCGGCGTCGACGGCGACCGGACGAATTTCAACGGCATGTATGCCCTTTGGCCCTTGTATCATGCAGAACGTCACGGGCTGACCTGCCTTCAGGGTTTTATAGCCGTCCATCTGAATGACGGAGTAATGAGCGAAGAGGTCTTCGTCCTTCCCGTCCTGGATAATGAAACCGTAGCCCTTGGCGTTATTGAACCATTTGACCTTTCCCTTGACTCGCATGCTGGTGGTACCTGACATACCAATTTCCCTCTGCAACACACCCCGGCAACGGAGTATCATCCTGATGATCCGCCGTCGATCATGGAAATCGGATTGACTTCGCGGACCTTTTTAACCCACGGTGGGCTCTATTGGTTGTAACACCGATTTGCCGTTAGTCAAGGTGATCGGGCGGTAGCGGTTGAAATCGCCCGCAAGCGGCCCCATCACTGTATTTGCCAACTAAAACGAACCTTTCTTTCCATGCATGCAATCAGCCAGATTCGACTAACATTCAATCAGGATCGCCCGGATCAACATGACGACGATTCAGCGGGCATTGCTGTTCAGGAATCAAAGCCCGCTTTACAGGCTCCACCGATGTACAAGGTGGTTTTGTTCAACGATGACTACACACCGATGGATTTCGTCGTCGAAGTGCTCGAGGTGTTTTTCAACCTGAATCGTGAGCTGGCGACCAAGGTCATGCTGGCCGTTCATACAGAGGGACGGGCAGTATGTGGTGTGTTTACCCGCGACATCGCGGAGACCAAGGCCATGCAGGTCAACCAGTACGCCAGGGAAAGCCAGCATCCGCTACTCTGTGAAATCGAGAAGGACGGTTAACGCCGACCACTTGGGTATGAGGTGAACCATGTTAAACCGCGAGCTCGAAGTCACCCTCAATCTTGCCTTCAAGGAGGCTCGTTCGAAGCGTCATGAGTTCATGACAGTCGAACACCTGCTGTTGGCCCTACTGGATAACGAGGCTGCCGCCACCGTTTTGCGTGCCTGCGGCGCGAACCTCGACAAACTCAAGCACGATTTGCAAGAGTTCATCGACTCCACCACGCCACTGATCCCCGTTCACGACGAGGATCGCGAAACCCAGCCAACCCTGGGCTTCCAGCGGGTGCTGCAACGTGCTGTCTTCCATGTGCAGAGCTCGGGCAAGCGTGAAGTGACCGGGGCCAACGTGCTGGTCGCCATCTTCAGTGAGCAGGAAAGCCAGGCGGTGTTCCTGCTCAAGCAGCAGAGCGTCGCGCGTATCGATGTCGTCAACTACATTGCCCATGGCATTTCCAAGGTGCCGGGGCATGGCGATCATTCCGAGGGTGAACAGGATATGCAGGACGACGAGGGCGGTGAGTCTTCTTCTTCAGGCAATCCGCTGGACGCGTATGCCAGCAACCTGAACGAGCTGGCCCGCCAGGGCCGCATCGATCCGCTGGTTGGGCGCGAGGCGGAAGTCGAGCGCGTTGCGCAGATTCTCGCCCGGCGCCGCAAGAACAACCCGTTGCTGGTGGGTGAGGCAGGCGTGGGCAAGACCGCAATCGCCGAAGGCCTGGCCAAGCGCATCGTCGACAACCAGGTGCCGGATCTGTTGGCCAACAGCGTGGTGTATTCCCTCGACCTGGGTGCCTTGCTGGCCGGTACCAAATACCGTGGTGATTTCGAGAAGCGCTTCAAGGCGCTGCTCGGCGAGCTGAAAAAACGCCCGCAAGCGATCCTGTTCATCGACGAGATCCACACCATCATCGGTGCGGGCGCTGCGTCGGGTGGCGTCATGGATGCCTCGAACCTGCTAAAACCGCTGCTGTCCTCGGGTGATATCCGTTGCATCGGCTCGACCACGTTCCAGGAATTCCGTGGGATCTTCGAGAAGGACCGTGCCCTGGCACGGCGTTTCCAGAAGGTCGATGTGTCGGAGCCGTCGGTGGAAGACACCATCGGCATCCTGCGTGGCCTGAAAGGGCGTTTCGAGCTGCACCACAACATCGAATACAGCGACGAGGCATTGCGCGCCGCTGCCGAGCTGGCGTCGCGCTACATCAATGATCGGCACATGCCGGACAAGGCCATCGACGTCATCGACGAGGCGGGCGCCTACCAGCGGCTGCAGCCGGTGGAGAATCGCGTCAAGCGTATCGAGGTGCCGCAAGTCGAGGACATCGTCGCCAAAATCGCGCGGATTCCGCCAAAACACGTCACCAGCTCCGACAAGGAACTGCTACGTAACCTGGAGCGTGACCTGAAGCTGACGGTGTTCGGCCAGGATGCGGCCATCGACTCGCTTTCGACCGCCATCAAGCTGTCCCGCGCGGGACTCAAGTCGCCGGACAAGCCGGTCGGTTCGTTCCTGTTCGCCGGGCCTACCGGTGTCGGCAAGACCGAGGCGGCACGGCAGCTGGCCAAGGCGATGGGCATCGAGCTGGTGCGCTTCGACATGTCCGAGTACATGGAACGCCACACCGTATCGCGTCTGATCGGTGCGCCTCCGGGCTATGTCGGTTTCGACCAGGGCGGCCTGTTGACCGAGGCGATTACCAAGCAGCCTCACTGCGTGCTGTTGCTCGATGAGATCGAGAAAGCGCATCCGGAAGTCTTCAACCTGCTGCTGCAGGTGATGGACCACGGTACGCTGACCGACAACAACGGGCGCAAGGCGGATTTCCGCAACGTGATCATCATCATGACCACGAACGCCGGTGCCGAGACTGCGGCGCGCGCTTCGATCGGTTTCACCCATCAGGACCACTCGTCCGATGCGATGGAAGTGATCAAGAAGAGCTTCACGCCTGAATTCCGCAACCGCCTGGACACCATTATCCAGTTTGGTCGCCTCAGCCATGAGGTCATCAAGAGCGTGGTGGACAAGTTCCTTACCGAACTTCAGGCGCAGCTCGAAGACAAGCGTGTATTGCTGGAAGTCACCGATGCGGCGCGCAGCTGGCTGGCGGAAGGTGGTTACGACGTGACGATGGGTGCGCGGCCGATGGCTCGCCTGATCCAGGACAAGATCAAGCGTCCGCTGGCGGAGGAGATCCTGTTTGGCGAACTGGCCGAGCATGGCGGTGTGGTTCACATCGACATCAAGGACGGCGAGCTGACCTTCGACTTCGAAACCACGGCCGAAATGGCCTGATCGTTACCTGCAACAAAGCCAAAAGGCGCCGAAAGGCGCCTTTTTGCTGTTCCATGCCTACACCAGGCGCTGCTGTGGGCATGGAACAAGATTGCGTTTTATCACCAATCCCTGTGGGAGCGAGCTTGCTCGCGATAGCGGTGGGGCAGCTTGCATCAACGGTGCTTGTGCCGCCGCCTTCGCGAGCAAGCTCGCTCCCACAGGGGGGGGCGTGTGTTTCTGAAGATTGGGGCAAATCCCAGGCAGACAAAAACGCCCGACATGAGCCGGGCGTTTTGTATTGACTTGTTAGCGAGCGCGGTAAGTGATGCGCCCTTTGCTCAAGTCATAGGGCGTCAGCTCGACGCGCACTTTGTCACCGGTAAGAATACGAATGTAGTTCTTGCGCATCTTGCCGGAGATATGCGCGGTTACGACGTGCCCATTTTCCAACTCCACACGAAACATGGTGTTGGGCAGGGTGTCGACGACAGTGCCTTCCATTTCGAAGCTGTCTTCTTTCGACATGCAGTAAAGCCCTCGGTATCCAGTGAATGGCCCGGTGCAACTGCGCCAGGCAAAAGCGGCGTGCATTGTGCCCGAAAAAGGGGGGGCAAGCCAAGGGGTTCTTCGGAGTTACTCAATGAATGCGGCGCGTGGATAAGGCGCAGACTACGAGCGGCCCCTAGGCTTTGTCCGAAAAGTGCCTGCGCGACGATCATGCTGCGTTGAAAACAGGCTCGGAATGCTCATTGACAACCAGTCAAGTCGAGCGCGACCCCGGCCGTTCCTCGCCTGTTTTCGCCTTGCCTGATCGCCGCTCGGCGACTTTTCGTACAAACCCTAGTTCAGGACAACCCACCGCTGGTTGATGAGTAATTCAATGGGCCGATATTGGGTCTTGTAGTTCATTTTTTTGCAGTTCTTGATCCAGTAGCCCAAGTACACCGCTTCCAGGCCCAGGCGGCGGCATTCATTGATCTGCCAGAGGATTGCGTAGCGTCCTAGGCTGCGCTTTTCTTCGTCGGGCTCATAGAAGGTGTAGACCGCCGAGAGGCCGTTGGGCAGCAGGTCGGTGACGGCGATGGCCACCAGCCGACCCTCGAGGCGGAACTCATAAAAACGTGAGAACGGAAGGTCGCGGACCAGGAAGGTCGAAAACTGGTCCCGGCTGGGCGGGTACATGTCGCCGTCGGCGTGGCGTTGTTCGATGTAGCGCTGGTACAGGTCGAAATATTCTTCGGTGAACTGCGGCTTGGCGGGGCGGACCTGTACGTCGGCGTTGCGCTTGAAAATACGCTTCTGCTGCCGGTTGGGGGTGAATCGGGCCACGGGGATGCGCGCCGGAACGCACGCATTGCAGTGCTGGCAATGGGGCCGGTAGAGGTGATCGCCGCTGCGACGAAAGCCCATCTCCGACAGATCTGCGTAGACATGCACATCCATGGGCTGGCTAGGGTCGAGGAACAGGGTCGTGGCCTGCTCCTCGGGCAGGTAACTGCAGGAGTGGGGTTGAGTGGCATAGAACTTCAAGCGCGCCAACTCGGTCATGATCAACCCTCGGTATAAGCTTCAAATTCAAGTGTAAGCCAGGAGCGTGAATATCGCTCAGCAAACCCAGGTGGCGTGGTTCGGTTGGTCCAGATGCGCCTTCAGGTAGCCGGCAAACGTCGTACGGGGGATCGACCGCGCGCCCAGGCTGTGCAGGTGCTCCGTAGGCATCTGGCAGTCGATCAGCACGAAACCCGCCTCCTTGAGATGTTGGACCAGGGTTGCGAAGCCGAATTTCGACGCATTGTCGGCCCGGCTGAACATGGACTCGCCAAAAAACAGTTGCCCCATCGCCAGGCCGTACAGGCCACCCACCAGTGCGCCTTGATCCCAGACTTCCACCGAATGGGCGAAGCCGCGTCGGTGCAGTTCCAGATAAGCGGTCTGCATGGCTTCGGTGATCCAGGTGCCGTCGGCATAATCGCGGGGCGCGGCGCAGGCCTTGATGACGGCGGCGAAATCCCGGTCGAACGTCACTTCATAGCGGCGCTTGCGCAGTAGCTTGCCCAGGCTGCGCGAGACATGCAGCTCGTCGGGAAACAGCACCGTACGCGGATCCGGCGACCACCACAGGATCGGCTGGCCTTCGGAAAACCACGGAAAACAACCGTGGCGATAGGCCTGGATCAAGCGGTCGGCGGACAGATCCCCACCGGCGGCGAGCAAGCCGTTGGGGTCGCGCATGGCTTTTTCCAGTGGCGGAAAATCGAAGGTGTTGCGTTGTAACCAAGTCAGCATGGGTGTCCGGGCTTGCAGAAGGGGAGGGCGGCGCTCCAGATGAACCAGAGCCCGCCTAGAGGTTAACCGTCAAACGGCCGGGATGTCATCGAGATACTTTTCCGCATCCAGGGCGGCCATGCACCCGGCACCGGCGGAAGTAATGGCCTGGCGGTAGACATGATCGGCCACATCGCCGGCGGCAAACACACCTTCGATGTCGGTGGCCGTGGCGTTGCCTTCGCTGCCGCCGCGCACGATCAAATAGCCGTCGCGCATCTTCAGTTGCCCCTGGAACAGGTCGGTGTTGGGCTTATGACCGATGGCGATGAAGACCCCGGCCAGGGACAGCGTACTGGTTTCGCCGCTCTCGCTGTGCCGCAGGCGCGCGCCGGTCACGCCACTGGCATCGCCGAGAACTTCGTCCAGGTTCTGGTTCCAGTGCAGGCGGATATTGCCGTTGGTGGCTTTCTCGAAAAGCTTGTCTTGCAATATCTTTTCCGAGCGCAGCTTGTCCCGCCGGTGGATCAAGTGCACCTCCTTGGCGATGTTCGACAAGTACAGGGCTTCCTCGACGGCGGTGTTGCCGCCGCCGACCACTGCCACTACCTGGTTTCGGTAGAAAAAACCGTCGCAGGTCGCGCAGGCTGAAACACCTTTGCCGGCGAAGGTTTCCTCCGACGGCAGGCCGAGGTACTGGGCCGAGGCGCCAGTGGCGATAATCAGCGCGTCGCAGGTGTAGGTGCCGCTGTCACCGATGAGTTCGAACGGGCGCTGTTGCAACTTGGCGGTGTGGATATGGTCGTAGACGATCTGCGTGTCGAAGCGCTCGGCATGCCGCTGCATGCGTTCCATCAGCACCGGGCCGGTCAGGCCTTCGACGTCGCCGGGCCAGTTATCGACTTCAACCGTGGTGGTCAGCTGGCCACCGGCCTGTAGGCCGGTGATGACAACGGGTTTGAGGTTGGCACGGGCCGCATAGACAGCAGCGCTGTACCCTGCAGGGCCGGAACCGAGAATAATCAGGCGTGAATGCTTCGCTTCGCTCATAAAAACACCTCATAAGCCTTTGTCACAAAAGAGAATGCATGCTCAAATTGGCGCCCTGGAACCCTGATCATGGCTATGCTGTCGCCGAGCGTGCGGGCAATGCCTTGGGCATGACAAACCCGTACAATGCTTGAGTTTTGAGCGCAGGGAAGGCAAAAGATCAAAATCTTCGGCAACACCTGCGGTTTTCCGGACGCATGCCACAGTGGTAAAAGTAGTACCGGATGTGCACATTCACTTTTTTACCTGCTCGTCACGGGCAGTTTTTCATAGTCATTCAACAGATGGACGCGCCATAGGCGCAGGAAAAGAAGCGTTTTGAAGAAATCCACCGCAGCACCCAAGACAGTCGTTCCGCTCTGGCGCCAACAATTGCACTACCGGCTCAAGGAAGGTGCGTTGATCGCCATTGGTGCCCTGTGCCTGTTCCTGATGATGGCCTTGCTGACCTACGGCAAGGACGATCCGGGCTGGAGCCATAACAGCAAGATCGACGACGTGCAGAATTTCGGCGGCCCCGCCGGTTCCTATAGCGCAGACATCCTGTTCATGGTGCTGGGCTATTTCGCCTACATTTTCCCCTTGCTGCTGGCGATCAAGACCTATCAGATCTTCCGCCAGCGCCATGAGCCCTGGCAGTGGAGTGGCTGGCTGTTCTCCTGGCGCCTGATCGGCCTGGTGTTCCTGGTGTTGTCGGGGGCCGCGCTGGCCCACATTCATTTCCACGCACCCACTGGCCTGCCGGCCGGGGCGGGTGGCGCGTTGGGTGAAAGCCTCGGCGACCTGGCCCGCAATGCCCTCAACATCCAGGGCAGCACGCTGCTGTTCATCGCCTTGTTCCTGTTCGGCCTGACCGTGTTCACCGACCTGTCGTGGTTCAAGGTCATGGATGTCACCGGCAAGATCACCCTCGACCTCATCGAGCTGATCCAGGGCGCGCTGAACCGCTGGTGGGCGGCGCGCAACGAACGCAAGCAACTGGTGGCGCAACTGCGCGAGGTGGACGACCGGGTCCATGACGTGGTGGCGCCGACCACGCCGGACAAACGCGAGCAGGCCAAGGTCAAGGAACGCCTGATCGAGCGCGAGCAGGCCCTGAGCAAGCACATGTCCGAGCGCGAGAAGCAGGTGCCGCCGGTCATCACCATGGCCCCGGCCAAGCCGCCCGAGCAAAGCAAGCGCGTGCAGAAGGAAAAACAGGCACCGTTGTTCGTCGACAGCGCGGTCGAAGGCACCTTGCCGCCGATCTCGATCCTCGACCCGGCCGAGAAGAAGCAACTCAATTATTCCCCCGAGTCCCTGGCAGCGGTCGGTCACCTGCTGGAGATCAAGCTCAAGGAATTCGGTGTCGAGGTCTCGGTGGATTCGATCCATCCGGGCCCGGTCATCACCCGTTACGAAATCCAGC
This sequence comes from Pseudomonas sp. HB05, assembly GCF_016756915.1. Classification (NCBI taxonomy): domain Bacteria; kingdom Pseudomonadati; phylum Pseudomonadota; class Gammaproteobacteria; order Pseudomonadales; family Pseudomonadaceae; genus Pseudomonas; species Pseudomonas sp. HB05. Next base: position 34,521 of record NZ_JAESPG010000010.1, on the reverse strand, counting down.
CGGCCGCCGGCGTGAAGGTCAGCCGTATCGCCAACCTCGCGAAGGACCTCGCGCGCTCCCTCGCCGTGACCAGCGTGCGGGTGGTGGAGGTCATTCCCGGCAAGACCACCGTGGGCATCGAGATTCCCAACGAAGACCGGCAGATCGTGCGTTTCTCCGAGGTGCTGTCGACGCCGGAATACGACAACCACAAGTCGCCGGTCACCTTGGCCCTGGGCCACGACATCGGCGGTAAGCCGGTCATCACCGACCTGGCGAAGATGCCCCACTTGCTGGTGGCCGGTACTACCGGTTCCGGTAAGTCGGTGGGTGTGAACGCAATGATCCTGTCGATCCTGTTCAAGTCCGGCCCGGAAGACGCCAAGCTGATCATGATCGACCCGAAGATGCTCGAACTGTCGATCTACGAGGGCATCCCGCACCTGCTGTGCCCGGTGGTCACCGACATGAAGGATGCGGCCAACGCCCTGCGCTGGAGCGTCGCCGAGATGGAGCGTCGCTACAAGCTCATGGCGAAGATGGGCGTGCGCAACCTGTCGGGCTTCAATGCCAAGGTCAAGGAAGCCGAAGAGGCCGGCACGCCATTGAGCGATCCGCTGTATCACCGCGAAAGCATCCACGACGAAGCGCCGCTGCTGCACAAGCTGCCGACCATCGTGGTGGTGGTGGACGAATTCGCCGACATGATGATGATCGTCGGCAAGAAGGTCGAAGAACTTATCGCCCGTATCGCCCAAAAGGCCCGTGCGGCCGGTATCCACTTGATTCTTGCCACGCAGCGGCCATCCGTGGACGTGATCACCGGCCTGATCAAGGCCAACATCCCGACCCGCATGGCGTTCCAGGTGTCGAGCAAGATCGACTCGCGAACCATCATCGACCAGGGCGGTGCCGAGCAACTGCTGGGCCATGGCGACATGCTCTACATGCCGCCGGGCACCAGCCTGCCGATTCGTGTCCACGGCGCATTTGTTTCCGATGATGAAGTACACCGCGTGGTGGAAGCCTGGAAGCTGCGCGGCGCGCCCGAATACAACGATGACATCCTCAACGGTGTCGAAGAGGCTGGCAGTGGCTTTGAGGGCGGCAGTGGCGGTGGCGGCGATGACGATGCCGAGACCGACGCGCTTTACGACGAAGCAGTGCAGTTCGTCCTGGAGAGCCGCCGGGCCTCGATTTCCGCGGTACAGCGCAAGCTTAAGATCGGCTACAACCGCGCCGCCCGCATGATCGAAGCCATGGAAATGGCCGGGGTCGTGACGGCCATGAACACCAACGGTTCGCGCGAAGTGCTCGCGCCGGGCCCGATGCGCGACTGACTACCCGGGCGGCGTGATGACGCGCCGCTCGACCCCCCACGAATTCATGAGGATTCCCATGCGCCTGATTCGCATGCTGCTGTTGCCCGTATTGGCCTTGAGCACGTTGTCGGCCCACGCCGGCGAAAAGGACGTGGCCCGCCTGACTCAATTGCTGGGTGGCTCCCAGACCCTGACGGCACGCTTTTCCCAGTTGACCCTCGACGGCAGTGGCACCCAATTGCAGGAAACCGCCGGTGACATGGCCCTGCAGCGCCCCGGCCTGTTCTACTGGCACACCGATGCGCCCGCCGAACAACTGATGGTGTCTGATGGCAAGAAAGTCTCCCTGTGGGACCCGGACCTGGAGCAAGTCACCATCAAGACCCTCGACCATCGCCTGACCCAGACACCGGCGTTGCTGCTGTCCGGTGACATCTCCGAGATCAGCCAGAGTTTCGACATTACCTCCAAGGAGGCGGGCGGCGTGATTGACTTCACACTCAAGCCGAAGACCAAGGACAGCCTGTTCGACAGCCTGCGGCTGTCGTTCCGCAATGGGTTGGTCAACGATATGCAACTGATCGACAGCGTCGGCCAGCGCACCAATATCCTGTTCACCGGGGTGAAGGCCAACGAGCCGATCGCCGCGTCCAAGTTCAAGTTCGACATCCCCAAGGGTGCGGATGTGATCCAGGAATAACCCAATGGCCCCCTTGTGGGAGCGAGCTTGCTCGCGATGGCGGCGGATCAGTTGGATTTGATGTGACTGACCCACCGCTATCGCGAGCAAGCTCGCTCCCACAAGGGCGGTCTTCAACAGGACCCCAGTGGAGGTTGCATAGGCAGTGATGGACCTGTTTCGAAGCGCCCCGATTGCCCAGCCATTGGCCGCCCGCCTGCGCGCGACCAACCTGGATGAGTACGTCGGCCAGGAACATGTGCTCGCCCGCGGCAAGCCTCTGCGCGAGGCCCTGGAGCAGGGCGCCCTGCATTCGATGATCTTCTGGGGCCCGCCGGGCGTGGGCAAGACCACCCTGGCGCGGCTGCTGGCGGAAGTCTCGGACGCGCATTTCGAAACGGTGTCGGCGGTGCTGGCCGGGGTCAAGGAAATTCGCCAGGCGGTGGAAATAGCCAAGCAGCAGGCCGGCCAGTACGGCAAGCGCACCATCCTGTTCGTCGACGAAGTCCACCGGTTCAACAAGTCCCAGCAGGATGCGTTCCTGCCCTATGTCGAAGACGGCACGCTGATTTTCATTGGCGCGACCACCGAAAACCCTTCGTTCGAACTGAACAACGCCTTGCTGTCCCGCGCTCGGGTCTACGTACTCAAGAGCCTCGACGAAGCGGCCATGCGCAAGCTGGTGCATCGCGCGCTGACTGAGGAGCGTGGCCTGGGCAAGCGTCACCTGAGCCTCAGCGATGAGGGCTTCCAGATACTGTTCAGCGCCGCCGACGGCGATGGCCGGCGCTTGCTCAACCTGCTGGAAAACGCCTCGGACCTGGCCGAAGACGACAGCGAAATTGGCGTCGAGCTGTTGCAAAGCCTGCTGGGCGATACCCGTCGGCGTTTCGACAAGGGCGGCGAGGCGTTCTACGACCAAATCTCGGCCCTGCACAAATCGGTGCGTGGCTCCAATCCTGACGGTGCCCTGTACTGGTTTGCGCGGATGATCGACGGCGGTTGCGATCCGCTGTACCTGGCCCGGCGGGTGGTGCGCATGGCCAGCGAGGACATCGGCAATGCCGACCCGCGCGCGCTGAGCCTGTGCCTGGCGGCCTGGGACGTGCAGGAACGCCTTGGCAGCCCGGAAGGCGAGCTCGCCGTGGCCCAGGCCATCACCTACCTGGCTTGCGCGCCGAAGAGCAACGCCGTGTACATGGGCTTCAAGGCCGCGATGCGCAGCGCCGCCGAGCACGGCTCCCTGGAAGTGCCGCTGCATCTGCGCAACGCGCCGACCAAGCTCATGAAGCAGTTGGGCTATGGCGACGAATACCGTTATGCCCATGACGAGCCCGACGCGTATGCCGCCGGCGAAGACTATTTTCCCGAAGAACTCGACCCCCAGCACTTCTACCAGCCAGTGCCCCGTGGCCTTGAGTTGAAGATCGGCGAGAAGCTCAATCACTTGGCGCAGTTGGATCGCCTGAGTCCACGGCAGCGGAGAAAGCCTTGATCCCCCTGATACTCGCAGTTTCCGCTGGTGGCGTTGCCGGCACGTTGTTGCGTTTCGCCACCGGTAACTGGATCAATGCAAATTGGCCCAGGCACTTCTATACCGCGACGCTGGCCGTTAATATCGTGGGCTGTCTGCTGATCGGCGTTCTTTACGGCCTGTTTTTGATTCGCCCCGAGGTGCCCATCGAGGTGCGTGCGGGGTTGATGGTCGGCTTTCTTGGCGGCCTGACGACCTTTTCATCCTTTTCACTGGATACGGTGCGCCTGCTGGAAAGCGGCCAAGTGCTGCTGGCCCTGGGCTACGCGGCCATCACCGTATTCGGCGGGCTGCTCGCCACCTGGGCCGGCCTGTCCCTGACCAAACTTTGATAACGAGAGACCGACATGCTCGATTCCAAACTGTTACGTAGCAACCTTCAGGACGTAGCGGACCGCCTGGCTTCCCGTGGCTTTGCCCTGGATGTCGCGCGCATCGAAGCGCTGGAAGAACAGCGCAAGACCGTCCAGACCCGCACCGAAGCCCTGCAGGCTGAACGTAACGCGCGCTCCAAATCCATCGGCCAGGCCAAGCAGCGCGGCGAAGACATCGCGCCGCTGATGGCCGATGTCGAGCGCATGGCGAACGAGTTGAGCGCAGGCAAGACCGAGCTGGACGCGATCCAGACCGAGCTGGACTCGATCTTGCTGGGCATCCCGAACCTGCCCCACGAATCGGTGCCGGTTGGTGACGACGAAGACGGCAACGTCGAAGTACGCCGCTGGGGCACGCCGACCACCTTTGATTTCCCGGTACAGGACCATGTGGCCCTGGGCGAAAAATTCGGCTGGCTCGACTTCGAGACCGCCGCCAAGCTGTCGGGCGCGCGTTTTGCCTTGCTGCGCGGGCCGATTGCCCGTCTGCATCGCGCCTTGGCGCAGTTCATGATCAACTTGCATGTCACCGAGCACGGCTACGAAGAAGCCTACACCCCGTACCTGGTCCAGGCTCCGGCGCTGCAAGGCACCGGCCAGTTGCCGAAGTTCGAGGAAGACCTGTTCAAGATCAGCCGCGACGGCGAAGCCGACCTGTACCTGATCCCGACCGCCGAAGTCTCGCTGACCAATATCGTCGCGGGCGAGATCGTCGATGCCAAGCAACTGCCGATCAAGTTCGTCGCCCATACGCCGTGCTTCCGCAGCGAAGCCGGCGCGTCGGGCCGTGATACCCGCGGCATGATCCGCCAGCACCAGTTCGACAAGGTCGAGATGGTGCAGATCGTCGAGCCGTCGAAGTCCATGGAAGCCCTGGAAAGCCTGACCGCCAACGCCGAGAAAGTCCTGCAACTGCTGGAGCTGCCGTATCGCACCCTGGCCTTGTGCACCGGCGACATGGGCTTCAGTGCGGTGAAAACCTATGACTTGGAAGTGTGGATTCCGAGCCAGGACAAGTACCGCGAGATTTCCTCGTGCTCCAACTGCGGCGATTTCCAGGCGCGCCGCATGCAGGCCCGCTTCCGCAACCCGGAAACCGGCAAGCCGGAACTGGTCCACACCCTCAATGGCTCCGGCCTGGCGGTGGGTCGTACCCTGGTGGCGGTGCTGGAAAACTACCAGCAGGCCGACGGTTCGATCCGTGTGCCTGAGGTGCTGAAACCGTACATGGGCGGCATCGAGGTCATCGGCTAAATGGACTATCTGCCACTGTTCCACAACCTGCGCGGCAGCCGCGTGCTGGTGGTCGGCGGCGGCGAGATTGCCCTGCGCAAGTCTCGCCTGCTAGTCGACGCCGGCGCGTTGTTGCGGGTGGTCGCACCCGACATCGAACCGCAACTGCGGGAATTGGTCAGTGGCAGCGGCGGCGAATGCGTCCAGCGTGGTTACGTGGAAGCGGACCTGGACGGTTGCGGGCTGATCATTGCCGCCACCGACGACGAGCCGCTCAATGCCCAGGTCTCGGCCGACGCCCACAAGCGTTGTGTGCCGGTCAACGTGGTGGACGCGCCGGCGCTCTGCAGCGTGATCTTCCCGGCGATTGTCGATCGCTCGCCCCTGGTGATCGCGGTGTCCAGTGGCGGCGATGCGCCGGTGCTGGCGCGACTGATCCGGGCCAAGCTGGAAACCTGGATTCCGTCTACGTACGGGCAACTGGCCGGTTTGGCGGCGCGTTTTCGCAATCAGGTGAAAGGCTTGTTCCCCGATGTCCAGCAGCGCCGGGCATTCTGGGAAGAGGTGTTCCAAGGCCCGATTGCCGATCGTCAGTTGGCCGGGCAGGGCGCGGAGGCCGAGCGGCTGCTGCGGGAGAAGATCGACGGCGAGGCGCCGAACGCGCCGGGTGAAGTCTACCTGGTGGGCGCGGGGCCGGGCGATCCGGACCTGCTGACCTTCCGCGCCTTGCGCCTGATGCAACAGGCGGACGTCGTGCTGTACGACCGCCTGGTGGCACCGGCGATCCTCGAACTGTGCCGGCGCGACGCCGAACGGGTCTATGTTGGCAAGCGTCGTGCCGAGCATGCGGTGCCGCAGGATCAGATCAACCAGCAATTGGTCGACCTGGCTCGCCAGGGCAAGCGTGTGGTGCGGTTGAAGGGCGGCGACCCGTTCATCTTTGGCCGTGGTGGCGAAGAGATCGAAGAACTGGCGGCCCATGGCATCCCGTTCCAGGTCGTCCCGGGCATCACTGCCGCCAGTGGTTGCGCGGCTTACGCCGGGATTCCGCTGACCCATCGCGACTATGCCCAGTCGGTGCGTTTCATCACCGGTCACCTCAAGGATGGCACCAGCGACTTGCCGTGGGCGGACCTGGTTTCGCCAGCACAGACGTTGGTGTTCTACATGGGCCTGGTCGGCTTGCCAGTGATTTGCACCGAGCTGATCAAGCACGGTCGCGCGGCGGATACGCCGGCGGCGTTGATCCAGCAAGGCACGACGTCAAACCAGCGGGTTTTCACCGGCACTTTGGCGGATTTGCCACGGCTGGTGGCCGAGCATGAAGTGCATGCGCCGACCCTGGTAATCGTTGGGGAAGTGGTGCAGTTGCGCGAGAAACTGGCTTGGTTTGAAGGGGCTCAGGGGCAGGTCTGAGGACCGCGTCGCCCCCATCGCGAGCAAGCTCGCTCCCACAGTAGGCCATGTTTGAACACAGTCCACTGTGGGAGCGAGCTTGCTCCGGGCGGCGTTCCGACGATGAGGCCTTCAAATACCGCGAAAACCCAGGGTCAATCCCCTGTCCCACGCCAAATCCCTTTCCCACTCAACCGCTCCCGATCATGGGCGACGGTAAAATCCTGCTTCGGCCCCTTGGGCACGATCCCATTCGGGTTGATGGTCTTGTGGCTGCCGTAGTAGTGCCCCTGGATGTGAGTGAAATCCACGGTCTCGGCAATGCCCGGCCATTGGTACAACTCCCGCAGCCAGTTCGACAGGTTCGGGTAATCGGCGATGCGCCGCAGGTTGCATTTGAAGTGACCGAAGTACACCGCGTCGAAGCGAATCATCGTGGTGAACAAGCGGATATCGGCTTCGGTCAGGTATTCGCCGGCCAGGTAGCGACGGGTGTCCAGCAAGGCTTCCAATCGATCCAGTTCGGCAAACAATTGGTCGAAGGCTTCTTCATAAGCGGCCTGGGTCGTCGCGAACCCGGCGCGGTACACGCCGTTGTTCACCGCCGGGTAGATACGCCCGTTCAACGCATCGATCTCATGGCGCAGGTGTTCGGGATACAAGTCCAAGTCGTTGCCGGTCAAGCCATCAAAAGCGCTGTTGAACATGCGGATGATTTCCGCCGATTCGTTGCTGACGATGCGCCGCTTCTGTTTGTCCCATAGCGCCGGCACGGTGACGCGGCCGGTGTAGTCGGGCGTGTCGGCGGTGTAGCGCTGATGCAGGAATTGCAAATCGTCGAGTTTGTCGCCCGTCGAGCCGTGGGCCTGGTCGAAGGTCCAGCCATTTTCCAGCATCAGGTAGCTGACCACCGAGACGTCGATCAGGTTTTCCAGGCCCTTGAGCTTGCGAAAGATCAGCGTCCGGTGCGCCCAGGGGCAGGCCAGGGAGACGTACAAATGGTAGCGTCCGGCCTCGGCGGCAAAACCGCTCTCACCCGAGGGGCCGGCGCTGCCGTCGGCGGTCACCCAATTGCGCCGTTGTGCCTGTTCACGCTGGAAGCTGCCGTCCTTGCTTTCATACCACTGGTCCTGCCAGCGGCCCTCGACCAACAAACCCATCTGGATGTCCTCGCTCAATAATCATTGGAGACGAGTCTATTCCGATAGGTTCGAACTAATAGCGCAAAGGTTGGGCGCTGATGATCGATTAAATCGATCTGTCTCGGGCATGCCAGTACTGGCGTGCCTTGTCGAACGCTTCGTCGCGAGTATCGCCCAGGCCGCGCAAGGCCAGGGCCATGGTAGCGATCAGCGCCAGTTGCGGGTAACTGTCTTCGATGTCGCCACGCCAGATCGCTTTCAAATGCTCGGGATCAAGACTCTCCGGTTTGACGTGGCGTTGCTCGGACAGGCGCGGCCATTCCTCATCCCAACTGCTGCCGCCAGTGGTGCCGTACAAATGGCTGTCGGCGTCCGGATTGATCTCGATCTCGCCGCCGTCGCCCTTGATCACGATGGCGGTGTCGCCCAGCAAGCCGCTGGCCCCGCGGTGCACGGCCTGGTAGCCCGGATGAAAGATGCTTTGCAGCCCGCAGCGTGCGGCCAACGGGTTGAGGATCCGCGCCAGGGAATGGATCGGCGAGCGCAGGCCCAGGGTGTTGCGCAGGTCAATCATGCGCTGCATCTGCGGTGCCCAGTCCACCAGCGGCATGAAGGCCAGGCCGCCGTGGTCCAGTGCGGTGCCGACCTGCTGCCAGTCGCGGCACAAGGGGATGCTCAAGAAGCCCAGCAGTTGCTCGGTGTAGAGCCGGCCCGCCGTGTGGGCCCCGCCGCCGTGCATGAAGATGCGCACGCCGTTTTGTCCGAGGCATTTCGCGGCCAGCAGATACCAGGGCAGATGACGCTTCTTGCCGGCGTAGGTTGGCCAGTCGAGGTCCACCGCCAATGTCGGCACCTCCAGGCGCTGACGCAGGGCGTCGGTGAAGCCGGCCATTTCCTCGGCGCTTTCTTCCTTGTGCCGCAACAGCATCAGGAACGCACCCAGCTGGGTTTCTTCAACCTGCTCGTCGAGCACCATGCCCATGGCTTCCCGCGCTTCTTCACGGGTCAGGTTGCGGGCGCCACGCTTGCCTTTGCCAAGAATGCGCACGAACTGGGCGAACGGGTGCTCGGCGGGGGTTTCAAGGGTCAGTGCTGGGAAGTCGGTCATAGGCAATTCGTCGGTTTGGGCAGGCCCGCCAGCTTGGCGGCGAGTTTGGCGGGAGTGCCTTTGAACAATCGGTTCAGGTGCAGGCTGTTGCCTTTGTCCGGCCCCAGTTTCAGCGCGGTGTACTTGATCAGCGGCCGGGTAGCGGGGGACAGCTGGAATTCATCGTAGAAGGCCCGCAGCAGTTCGAGGATTTCCCAATGTTCGGGGCTCAGCTCGATGTCTTCGGCAGTGGCCAAGGCGGTGGCGACGTCGGCGGACCAGTCATTGAGATCGGTCAAATAGCCATCTTTGTCCAGCGCAATGCCGCGCTCGCCTACGGTCAGGGTCTTCATAGCCAGGTGTTGACCTTGTCATGCTGGATCGACAGTTCGACGAAGCCTGGATAATCGATGGCCTCGGCCCAGTCCGGAACAGGCAAGGCGCGGGCCTGTGCGTCTTCGGTCAGGACGAACACTTTGCAGCCGCTGGCGTGCAGCGTGGAGAACGGCGCGGTACCGGGTTGCAGCGCGTAGGCCGCGTCGCCGCACAGCAGCAGCGCGTCGTGAGTGCCCAGGATCCGCAGGCAACTGGCGAGACGGCTGTCGCCGAAGGGGGAATGAGACAACACATGCAAGGTCGACATCAGAGGGTGATCACCTGGTCATAGCGGTCAATGAGCGCGGCGATGTCCGCTGCGCCCAATACGTTCAGGTCGTCCAGCGCCAGGGCATCGACAGCGAGACCGCGTTCGGCGGCGCTGTCGGCGCAGACAAACAGGTCGTCGACGCCAAACATCGGCAATGCCTGCAAGTTGGCGCTCAGGTCCTTTTGCTGGACAACCTTGGCGTGCTGTCCGGCGGCGAGCTGGAACACGCCGTCATCGAGAAACAACAGGCCGATGGGCAGGTCGAACGCGCCGCCGGCCAAGACGATGTCCAGCGCTTCCCGGGCGCCGGGGCCGGACCAAGGTGCTTGGCGGCTGATGAGCAACAAGGACTTGGCCATCACGCGCCTCCAAAACAGATCAAGCGGTCGGCGTCCTGGATCGCATCGTGCAACTGGCCCAGCCCGGACAACGCCCAGGGCGCTTCGACACTGGCCGCCGAACGCTGGTAGCGCTGGGCTTCTTCCGCGTTCAAGACGCCACGGCGCAACGCCGCCGCGATGCACACCACGCCGTCGAGCTGATGCTCGCTGACGAAGGCGCGCCATTGCTGGGGCAGGTCTTGTTCGTCCTGAGGCGTGACGACGCTGTTGGCGGCGTTGTAGACGCCGTCCTGATAGAAAAACAGCCGCACGATTTCATGCCCTGCGGCCAGCGCTGCCTGGGCAAACAGCAAGGCGCGGCGCGAGGAGGGCGCGTGAGCGGCGGAAAACAGCGCGATGGCGAACTTCATGACGGACCCGATCAGCAAAACTGCGGCCATGATAATGCTTTATGGGCGAGGGGGCGATTACAGGTCTTCCAAAACAGAACCCAGATGTACTCATTGTGGCGAGGGGATTTATCCCCGCTGGGGCGCGCAGCGGCCCCTCTTTAGGTCGCTGTGGTTTGCCTGATACACCGCGTTGGCACATCCGGGGGCTGCTTCGCAGCCCAGCGGGGATAAATCCCCTCGCCACAGCGGGTTGTTCAGCTTTGGCTTTCGAGGCCATACAGCTCGCAATACTCTGCCCATTCCATCCCCGCCATTTCCGCCACTTCCTTGTGCACTTCCATGCGTTGGGCCTGGTAGTCCTCGGCTGAGTCGGTCGTTAGCAACAGCGTCAGTTCCCAGGCGAACAACCCGACGCTTTCGGCCTCGGCTTCGAATGCTTCATGCAACCGCTCGGCGCGGTATTGCGCGGCGGTTTCGCCCTTGGCCTGGGCCAGCAGCGGGTTGAGGTTGTCCAGTTCGTCGCGCAGCTCGGGGCGTTCGTCGAGGAAGATCTGCAGGGCTCGTTCGTGTTGCTGTTCGGTTGTCGCCATGGTCGCTCCTTGGTCGATAAGCCAACAGGTTGCGCGAATCGATAGCCGTTGTCGCGTGCAAATTTCGGTAAAGCCGCACGGCAACAGGGGGCGCAATGCTACAGTCCGTTTTTTTTCTCGATGAGTGAATGCGATGCGAATGCTGATGGTGGCCGTGGCCGCGACCCTGCTGGCCGGCTGCGCGGGTTCGGCGATGGAACAAGCCCGGACCCAAGCCCCCTACAAGACCCTGGCCTCCGACAAGCCGCAGCAGAATGTCGCCGAGTGCGTGAAGTTTGCCTGGGAAGATGAAGCGGTGTTTGGTGTCGATGCCGGCGCCTACTTGCAACCGGGCAAGAATGGCGGCTCGACGGTGTACACCCGCTCGGCCGAATCGTTTGTCGATCTGCAAGCCAGTGCCACGGGTACGGCGTTGAGTTACTACGCCAAGCATGACGATTTTGTCGCCAAGCGCCGGTTGGCGGCGTTGGCGACGTGTCTCTAGGCACCCAAACCACTGTGGGAGCGAGCTTGCTCGCGATGGGTTTTATCTTCTTGCGTGGCAGTTGACTGATCCACCGCTATCGCGAGCAAGCTCGCTCCCACAGGGGGGAGTTTCAATTTTCGGAATCCAGGCGCTTCTGGAAGAAGAAACGCTGATGCCCCGGTGGATAGTCCTCGATCTTGCCGCACTCGGTGAAACCATGCCTGCGGTAGAAGTCCGGGGCCTGGAAGTCGAAGGTGTCGAGCCAGATGCCCACGCAATCCTTTTCCCTGGCCAGCTGTTCGGCCATCTGCATCAATTCCGAGCCTGTGCCCTGACCCCGGGCCTGTTCAGGCAAGACCAGCAACTCGATATAGAGCCAACGAAAAAATACTCGGCCGTATAGTCCGCCGACGATTTCGTCGTGCTCGTCGCGCACCAGCCAGGCGACCGGTTCTGGCGCGCTTCCGCCTGTCTGGGCGATGTTATAGGCCCGCAGTGGCGCGAGGATGGCCTGGCGTTGTTCATCGGTTGGAGCGTCCGTGCGTTCGATTCGCAGCGTCATCAGTGATGTCCTTGTGCATTGGGATGATCAAGCGCAGTGAGCCTATCCCAAGGACGACGATGACGTAAGTCGCTCGACGGGAAACGGGCACATTGCGCAAACCGAGCCATACTCGTCTGTGCTTTTGAAGCGATCCCGACCCTTAAAACAAGAAGAGACCGACTCATGAAGTTCGAATCCCTGGCCCGGACCCTCATCGCCACCTCGCTCTCCCTCTGCTGTCTGACTGCCCACGCTGCGTCCCAAGCCCCGGTTGCCGCGGAGAACGGCATGGTGGTGACCGCCCAGCACCTAGCGACCCACGTTGGCGTCGATGTGCTCAAGAGCGGTGGCAATGCGGTGGATGCGGCAGTGGCGGTGGGCTATGCCCTGGCGGTGGTCTACCCGGCGGCGGGCAACCTCGGTGGTGGCGGTTTCATGACCTTGCAGATGGCCGATGGCCGCAAGACTTTCCTGGACTTCCGTGAAAAAGCGCCCCTGGCCGCCACGGCGGACATGTACCTGGACAAGGACGGCAACGTCATCCCCGAACTCAGCACGCGCGGCCATCTGGCGGTAGGCGTGCCCGGCACCGTCTCCGGCATGGAACTGGCGCTGAAGAAATATGGCAGCAAACCCCGGGCGGAATTGATCGCGCCGGCCATCAAGTTCGCCGAGGACGGTTTTGTCTTGGAGCAGGGGGATGTCGATCTGCTGGAAACCGCCACCGATGTGTTCAAGAAGGATGCGCGTGATTCCGGCGCGATCTTCCTGCACAACGGCGAGCCGATGCAGGCCGGCCAGAAACTGGTGCAGAAGGACCTCGCCAAGACGCTACGGGAAATCTCCACCAAGGGCGCCGATGGTTTCTACAAAGGTTGGGTCGCCGACGCTATCGTCACGTCCAGCCAAGCCAACAAAGGCATCATCACCCAGGCTGACCTGGACAAGTACAAGACCCGCGAACTGGCACCGGTGGAGTGCGATTATCGCGGCTACCACATCATCTCCGCGCCGCCACCCAGCTCCGGCGGCGTGGTGCTGTGCCAGATTATGAACATCCTCGACGGCTACCCGATGAAAGACCTGGGTTTCCACTCGGCACAGGGCATGCACTACCAGATCGAAGCCATGCGTCACGCCTACGTCGATCGCAACAGCTACCTGGGCGATCCGGATTTCGTGCAGAACCCCATCGACCACCTGCTGGACAAGAACTACGCGGCGAAGCTGCGTGCGGCGATCGAGCCGCAGAAAGCCGGTGACTCGAAACAAATCAAACCCGGCGTGGCCCCCCATGAGGGCAGCAACACTACCCATTATTCGATCGTCGACAAGTGGGGCAACGCCGTCTCCGTCACCTACACCCTCAACGACTGGTTCGGCGCTGGCGTGATGGCGAGCAAGACCGGAGTGATCCTCAACGACGAAATGGATGATTTCACCGCCAAGGTCGGCGTGCCCAACATGTACGGCCTGGTGCAGGGCGAAGCCAACGCCATCGCGCCGGGCAAGGCGCCGCTGTCGTCCATGAGCCCGACCATCGTCACCAAGGACGGCAAGACCGTGATGGTCGTCGGGACCCCGGGCGGCAGCCGCATCATCACGGCAACCTTGCTGACCATCCTCAACGTGATCGACTACGGCATGAACCTGCAGGAAGCGGTGGATGCGCCGCGCTTCCATCAACAGTGGATGCCGGAGGAAACCAACCTGGAAACCTTCGCCGCCAGCCCCGATACGCTCAAGCTGCTGGAGAGCTGGGGGCATAAGTTTGCCGGGCCACAGGATCCGAACCACATCGCCGCGATCCTGGTGGGCGCGCCGTCATTGGGCGGCAAGCCGGTGGGCAAGAACCGCTTCTACGGCGCTAACGATCCACGCCGCAACACCGGATTGTCGTTGGGCTACTGACCATTCGAAGAGGGAAACATGAGCACCGCATTACTGATTATCGATGTCCAGGAGGGGTTGTGTGCTGGCGAGGAGGAATGCTTCGACAGCCAGCGCCTGGTCCAGACCATCAACGACCTCAGCGCCAGGGCGCGGGCTGTCGACCTGCCGGTGATCCTGGTCCAGCATGAAGAGCTGGACGGTTCGCTGGCACATGGCAGTGCCGCCTGGCAATTGGCCGGCGGCCTGCTCACCGGACCTGATGACTTGCGGGTGCGCAAGACCACGCCGGACGCGTTCTACCAGACCGACCTGCTGGCGCTGTTGCAAGCCCGGAGCATCGATCGCGTGGTGATCTGCGGGCTGCAAACCGACTATTGCATCAACGCGACCGTGCGCCAGGCCCATGCCCTGGGGTACGAAGTGGTCCTGGCCGCCGACGCCCATTCGACGGTGGACAACGGCAGCATGACGGCGGAGCAGATCATCGCCAATCATAACCATCGACTGGGGCGGTTGAGCAGTGCGGTGTCGCGGATCGATGTGATGCCGGCGGCCAAGATCCGCCTTTGATTCAAAACCAGCGAACGCTCAGGTCAACTCTGTGGCGAGGGGATTTATCCCCGTTGGGCTGCAAAGCAGCCCCAGCTGTGCCTGTCACTGCGGTGTAGCAGTCGGGATACAGGGGGCCGCTTCGCGACCCAACGGGGATAAATCCCCTCGCCACAGGGAGCTGCGGGAATGGTAACGGATCTTATGATCACCACAGCAGCGCGCGCATTGGCGGCGGGGGACCCGGTGGCCGCGCTCAATCGTGTCGCCTTGCGCAATGATGCCCCGGCCCTCGCGCTTCGTGGCATTGCCATGGCCCAGTTGGGAGAGCTGGAAAAAGCCAAGGGCCTGATGCGGCGGGCCGGTTTGGCCTTCGGGCCCAGGGAGGCCATGGCGCGGGCGCGGTGCGTCGTCGCCGAGGCTGAAATTGCCCTGGCTTCCCGTGACCTCGCCTGGCCGATGAAGCGCCTCGACGCCGCTCGGTCGGTGCTCGAAACCCAAGGCGATCGAGCGAACGCGGGCCATGCGCGGACCCTTGAAATTCGCCGGTCGTTGTTGATGGGCCGGCTCGACGAGGCCGAGCTCAAACTCGTCGAGCTGGACCTTGACGGCCTGCCTTTGGCGTCCCGGGCGGCTTGCGAATTGGCGACCGCCGGCATTGCCATGCGACGACTGCAGGCGCAGACCGCCCGCGCTGCCCTTGAACGGGCCGGGCACGCCGCACGGCAAGCGGGCATTGGCGCGTTGAACGCTGAAATCGAAAGCGCCTGGCAAATGCTGCGTATGCCCGCCGCGCGCCTGATGGCCCGAGGCGAAGAGCGCTTGTTGCCACTCGAAGAGGTGCAAGCCCTGTTGGGCGGCGCGGCGCTGGTGGTGGATGCCTGCCGATATGCGGTCGGCAACGCAGGCCGCCAGATTTCACTTGCCCGGCGCCCGGTGCTGTTTGCCCTGGCCCGCGAACTGGCTCAAGCCTGGCCCGACGACGCCTCGCGGGAAGTGCTCATGACCCAGGCCTTTGGCTTGAAGTTGACGGACGACTCCCACCGCGCCCGGCTGCGGGTCGAGATGGGACGGTTGCGCGAGGCGCTGCGTCCAGTGGCCGACGTTGTCGCGACGCGGCGCGGTTTTATCCTGAAGCCACGCCATGCCGACGAGATCCAGGTACTGGCGCATGTCGTCGAGCAACCCTGCGGGGCGGTGCTGGCGCTGTTGGCGGATGGAGAAGCCTGGTCCAGCTCGGCCCTCGCGTTGGCCCTGGGCACAAGCCAGCGCAGTGTGCAGCGAGCCTTGGAAACCCTTGCGGCCAATGGCAAGGCGCAGTCGTTCGGTCGCGCCAGGGCCCGGCGCTGGACGGCGCCACCGATGCCCGGATTCGCGACGGTATTGTTACTCACTGCGCTGCCGTTCGATGGCTAGGATGCAATCACACCCACCGATGAGGCGATGTGAGATGAAACGTTCAGAGGCACAAATCCTGCGTGAATACGGCCCGTTTCCAGGCGTCGACTGCGTGCACGGCGTGAGCCATGACGGCGAGCGCGTCTGGTTCGCCTCGGGCGAAAAGCTGCACGCCCTCGATCCCGCCAGTGGCCAGACCGTGCAGTCCCTTGATGTTCCAGCGAATGCGGGCACGGCATTCGACGGTCAGCATCTGTTCCAGATTGCCGGCGACAGCATCCGCAAGATCGATCCGCGCACCGGCCAGGTAGTGGCGACGATCCCGGCGCCCAACAGTGGTGATGACTCCGGCCTGGCATGGGCCGAAGGTTCACTTTGGGTCGGTCAGTACAAGGCGCGCAAGATCCTGCAGATCGACCCGGCCGACGGCAGGATTCTGCGCACGATCGAATCCAATCGCTTCGTCACGGGCGTGACTTGGGTCGATGGCGAGCTGTGGCATGGCACCTGGGAAGATGATGAAAGCGACCTGCGGCGTATCGATCCGCAAACGGCGCAAGTGCTGGAAAGCGTGACGATGCCGCCGGGGATCGGCGTGTCGGGGCTGGAGTCCGATGGTGCGGACCGGTTCTTTTGTGGTGGGGGCGGCAGCGGCAAGGTGAGGGCGGTGCGTCGGCCGGTTTGAGGGCTGGCCAAGTTCAGTATCTGAAATACCGCATTTGTGGCGAGGGGATTTATCCCCGCTGGGGCGCGCAGCGGCCCCTCTTCCCTCACGGCCCGACACACCGAGCACTGGTTCAGGGGGCTGCTCCGCAGCCCAGCGGGGATAAATCCCCTCGCCACAATGATGTCTGCCTATTGGCTTATGGCGCGCCAAGCACCATCGTCCAGTACACCCCCGCATCACTGCTCGGATCGCTGGCGGATGCGGCGCCCATCTGGGTAAACATCGGGTTCATCAGGTTGGCGCAATGCCCGGGGCTGGCGAGCCAGTCGCCCATGGCCTGGCTCGGCGAGCGTTGTCCGGCGGCGATATTTTCGCCCAGCTTATGTCCGCGAAAGCCGGCGCCCTTGGCCCGGTCGGATGTGGAGCGACCGTCCGGGTCGCGATGGGCGAAATAATTACCCCGGGCCATGGCGCGGCTATGCCCGAGGGCAGCGGTACCCAGGGCGGCGTTCCAGCTCAACGGCCGAGCGGCGGCAAAGCGCTGGCGCCCGCACATCCGTGGCTTGGCCCTGGCGGCGTTGACCTGGGCCAGCAGCGTCTTGTCCGGCGCGCCCGCATCGCTCATTCGCGTGCTGCCCCCCATGGGCTGCGCCAACACCACACGCCACTCGTCACCGACCCGATTGACGCCGATATCGGCGTACCGATTGTCCAGCAGCGCCGCGCAATGCTCGTCTGCGAGCATTTCCAACGCTTCGTCGGCGTCCCGTGCGTCGGTCAGGCGAATGCTGCGCACCTCGCGGGCTTGATAACCCACATCCTTCAGTGCGTCGCGCAGTCCGCCACGGAAACCGATCGGCAACGCCAGGTCCGAGCGCAGTACCAAGGGGGGCGCGGCGCGCAACCTTCGCCAGTCACACCGTTGGGACTGGCTGCGGTAATCGTTGATAGCGCTCGCCAGTTGCCCTTCGCCCCGGGCATGGGCCGGGCTGGCGAGGAGAGAAGACAGGATCGTGAGGCACAGCGAAGCGAAACGGCGAGAGCGAACAGGATGGCGCATGGGGCGAACGGCTCGGGAGGGAATTGCCTTGACGCCAGAACGGCGCCGGTCAGCCCTGGATGCATCGTTCAGGGCTGGGGTAGGACTGCGGCTTTTGAAACTAGTTTCAGAGCTGGCAAACACTTAAATCCCTGGACCCACACAGCCCTCTGTGGCGAGGGAGCTTGCTCCCGCTGGGTTGCGCAGCAGCCCCGGTTTTTGCGACCGCTTCGCGCTCGAGCGGGAGCAAGCTCCCTCGCCACAAAGGCATTCAGTTGTGAGCTTCCACCGGCGCCTTGACCCGCTCGACCTTGCGCCACGTCAGCAACACGATGCCGGTCACCACGATCGCGCCGCCCAGGATCTGCCCTGGATTGAGCATCTGGTCCAGTACCAGCCAGCCGATCAGCAGGGTCGCCAGTGGTTCGATGTTCATCACCGGGGCGTTGCGCGGCATGTCCAGGCGCGGCACGCACATGAACAAGACGATGAAGCCGGTGCCGTAAAGCACCATCAGGGTGGCGAGCGCCAGCCAGCCGGTGCTGCTGGCGGGGAAGTCAAGGCCGCCGGGCAGGGCCCCGGTGAGGCCGGCGAGGTTGACGCTGCTGAACACAATGAAAATCGTCAGCAGGCTGCGTACTGAGCCGCGCACCTGGGACAACTTGTGATCGGTGATCCACAACGCGCACGCGAAGACACACGCGGCGCAGAACGCCAGGCCAACCCCCAGCAGCCATTGCGGGCCGACATCCGCCTGGGACGCCAACCGCGTCGGCACCTCCAGCACGAATACTAGGCCCACCAGGATCAAGCCCATCAGCGTTGCGGTACGGGCAGTCGGGCGCGGGCCGCCGAGGGCCCAGGTCAACAGGGCCAGGAGAATCGGGAAGACGTTGCCCACCAACAGAGCCAGCGCCACCGGCACCCGGGCCACGGCGGAATACAGGCACAGGCTTTGGGCGCCGATCAGCAGGCCCAACGCCAACTGCCAGCGCCAGGCGCCGGGCGGCAGGCGCAAGCTCTGGCGTTGCCACAACACCATCGCCGCCAATACCAGCAACGTCCCGCCCGAGCGCAGCAGGATCGCCAGCAACACGCCGGCCCCGTCATCGAACGCCGCCCGCGCGGCGACATGGTTGCCAGCGAAGGCGCAGCCCATGCAAAGCAGAATGAGCACGGCGATGGGGCGGGGGAATGGAATGGGAACATTGGATGCGGCGATGGAGCGGGTCATGGCAGGACGTCTCAAAAGGAGGGCGCGAAACAAGCCCTATTAGCGTAATGCTGCTCACTTAAGAAAAAGGGGGGCCCGTGGCGAGGGAGCTTGCTCCCGCTCGGCTGCGAAGCGGCCGTAAAACCGGCGAATGCGGTGTATATAAAACTCCGCATTCAGCAGTTTTGGGGCCGCTTCGCGACCCAGCGGGAGCAAGCTCCCTCGCCACAGGTTGTTAGACGATCTTGAGTGAGCAGCGTCAGCCCTTTAGCGGGCTTTTGATTTTGTTGTCGTACAACTGAGTCGAATTTTTACCGTATATGGCGAGCGCTAACAAGCCTGTCGGAAAACGCTTCTTGGTTTCAGTGTCAGGTTATATGCCGCGTTCAAGCCGATTTCGGCTTTTTCTACGCCGTGAAGGCCGCTGCCAAGCAACAACTGTATTTTTGATCTTGTACGATGTCCTATCAGAGAGTAAAACAAACGTCCCCGTCCAATAATAATTAACGGAGACGTACGATGGATGCTTCGCAACCTGCAACCGCCGATCAGGGGCGCCGGATCTTCCTGAAGAAATCCCTGGTGGTCTCGGCCGCCGCCGCGACACTTGGAAACCTGTCCGGCCTGGCCCAGGCCGAGCCGCTGAGCCAGCGCTATCCAGACCCCCTGATCAATATCCTCGACCCCAGCTTCATGGACTTGCGCATCTTCAACGCCAGCGTCGAGAAGCTCGCCAGCGGCTTGCGCTGGGCGGAAGGGCCGGTATGGATCGGCGACGGTCGCTACCTGCTGGTCAGTGACATTCCCAACAACCGCATCGTGCGTTGGGATGAAGTAACCGGTGGCTTGTCGGTGTACCGCGAGAACTCGAACTTCTCCAACGGCATGTGCCGCGATCGCCAGGGGCGGTTGCTGGTCTGCGAAGGTTCGACCACGACGAGCGAAGGTCGGCGCATCACGCGCACCGAACCCAACGGCACCATCACCGTGCTGGCCGACAGTTTCGACGGCAAGCCGTTGAATTCGCCCAACGACATCGTCTGCAAGCGGGACGGCTCGATCTGGTTCACCGATCCACCGTTCCAGACCGGCAACAATTATGAAGGGCACAAAGTCACCCCGGCGCAGCCTCACGCGGTCTACCGCATCGACGGCCAGACCGGCAAGCTCAGCCGTGTAATCGACGATTTGGCGGGGCCCAACGGCCTGTGCTTTTCCCCGGACGAAAAAACCCTCTACGTAGTCGAAGGCCGGGCCAAGCCCAACCGTTTGATCTGGGCGATCACGGTCAAGGATGACGGCACCCTGGGGGAGCGGCGCAAGCACATCGAAGGGCTGGACTACGCGGCCATCGATGGGATCAAGTGCGACGAGAGCGGCAACCTCTGGTGCGGTTGGGGCGGGAATGGCGATCCCAAGGCCGACCTGGAAAAACTCGACGGCGTGCGGGTGTTCAACCCCGAGGGCAAGGCTATCGGGCACATCTCGTTGCCGGAACGCTGCCCGAACATCTGCTTCGGCGGGCGAGAAGGCAACCGGCTGTTCATGGCCGGCAGCCACTCGCTGTACTCGTTGTTCGTGAACACCCGGGGGGCGACGTTCGCCTGACCAAAAAATAGGCTCAGCAACGTCTCTCAGTGAGTCGAGCACCTGTTTTGTGGCGAGGGGATTTATCCCCGCTGGGCTGCGAAGCAGCCCTCAAACCAGGCAACTCGGTGTGCCAGGAATATTGAGTTCACAGGTTTGGGGCTGCTGCGCAGCCCAGCGGGGATAAATCCCCTCGCCACGATTTTCACAATCATTGGATAGAGGGCGTCCTGGACGCCCTCTGCCTCAACCCAGCTTCACGTTCATGGTGATCTGCGCCGTGAACACCTTCTTGCCTTCCACGTCATGAATGTCCACCGGCACGATCTTGTCGCCTTCGGTCTGCCAGTCCACCTCGTCGCCATTCGCAACCGCCGTCACATCGCTCTTGGCCTTGGCCAGGTATTGCACGCTCATCCCTTTGGGAATCCAGCGGGCGCCTTCCGGAATGGAAACGTTGGTCATCATGCCCGCAGCCAACTCGGCGGCGTTGCACATGGCGATCGCGTGGACTGTTCCCAGGTGATTGGTGATTTCCTTGCGAAACGGCACCTGCACGGTCGCCGCGCCCTGGCGCAACTCTGTGACCAGAGGGTTGATGGTGGAAAAGTACGGCGCCATCTGACAGGCCATTTTGCTGAAGGCGTCCGGACCTGCGCTGTTGAACATACCGAGAACCTGATTCATGTGAAGCCTCGCTGACGAGTGATTTTGCGGAATGATGTTCTTTTACAGAATAATGTTCTGTAACGGAACGGTATTCTGTTGGTGGCGAATCTGTCAAGCTGTGCTCACTTCATCACGGGCAACCCAGCGCCCGGTCCATCCAACGAACCGGTTAATGCCAAGCATGGAAACAGCAGATTTACTCGAACGCGCCTTCCCCGGCAGAAGGGCCGAGCTCAAGCGCGATATCTTTCGCAAGGCCCTGGCGCTGTTCAACGAGCAGGGCATCGAGGCGACCACCATTGAAATGATCCGCACCGAATGCCAGACCAGCGTCGGCGCGATCTACCATCATTTCGGCAACAAGGAAGGCTTGGTGGCGGCGCTGTTCTTCACCGCCCTGGAGGATCAGGCGCGTTTGCGCGAGCAATATCTGTCCCAGGCGACAACCGCCGAACAGGGCGTGCAAGCGTTGATCTACAGCTACGTTGATTGGGTGGACAGCCAGCCCGAATGGGCGCGTTTCCAGTATCACGCGCGCTTTGCGGTAACCAAGGGACCGTTCAAGGACGAGCTCGCCAGCCGCAACACCTCACGTAACGGTCAACTGTGGCAGTGGCTGAGCGCCGCAGAGCAGGGCGAGGCGCTCAAGCGCTATCCCGCCGAGTTGATGTTCTCGCTGATCATCGGCGCGGCTGAAAGTTATTGCCGGGCATGGCTGGCGGGGCGAGTGCCCTCCAGTCCGAAGATTCACCGGGAATTATTGGCGCAAGCAGCGTGGCGCTCCATCAGCGCTGACTGAGCGATTACAGCGGGCAACTCCACAATTCCACGGCCGGTTGTTGCGCATCGGGCGGCCCCAGCCAATGCGCCATCGGCTGGCAAACGCCGGCATGACACAGCTGATAGTCGCCGGCCTGGGGTGTGCGGCCGAGCTTCAGCGGTTGCAGCGGCGGCAGTTCGCGGTGGTATCGCCAACTGCCGTTTTCCAGCCGAGCGCCCTCGGGTATTTCCATGCCGGCGCCGTTGCCCTTGACCCTGGCCTCACCCAGGATCAGGCCCTGTTCGCTGACCCGATAATCCTCCTCCCAACGGATCTTCTCGATGGTGTGGTTCCAGGCCAGCGTGAACTCGCTGAGTTCAAGGTGTGCCCAGACCACGCCGGACAAGCCCAGGCACAAGCCAATCACGCCAAGGCTCGCCCGACACGTCGTGAGCGCCAGACGTGCTGGAAAATCAGCAGCGCACCCAGCACGAAGCCGATCTCATCGGTCAGGGGCAGGGCAACCACCAGCATCGCGCCGGCGGCAAAACACATCAGGCGTTCCCAGACCGGCATTTTCTGTTGCAGGTATCCAGTGGAAGCCATCCCCCAGAGCCCGACGGCCAACAACGTCTTGACCACCATGTACGCCGTCATCCACAGATTGTCGCCCTGCAGCATCAACGCCGGGTTGTACACAGTCATGAATGGAATGACGAAGCCGGCGAGGGCGATGCGCACCGCCCAGAAGCTGATCTTCAGGCCGCTCTCCCTGGCGATGGGCGCGGCGGCGAAGCAGGCCAGGGCCACTGGCGGGGTCAGGTCGGCGAGGATGCCGAAATAGAACACGAACATGTGCGACACGATCAGCGGCACGCCAAGTTCCAGCAGCGCGGGCGCGGCAATCGAGCTGGTAATGATGTAGTTCGGGATGGTCGGGATGCCCATGCCCAGCACCAGGCAGGTGAGCATGGTCAGCAGCAGCGACAGGAACAGGTTGTCCTTGCCGATCGCCAGGATATAGCCGGCGAACGTGGACGCCACGCCCGTCAGCGAGACCACGGCGATGATGGTGCCGACCAAGGCGCAGGCGATCCCTACCGGAACGGCGTGCCGGGCGCCGTCCACCAAGGCGTGCAGGCAGACGACCAGGGTTTCCCGGGTGCCTTTCATGAACCAGCAGGCCACCACCAGCACGCCGATCACCGCGAATACGATGCCGATACCGAGCCGGAAGAACCCGACGCAAAGGATGCCCAGCGCGACCCAGAAGGCGCAGCGCAAGGCGTAGTTCGACACTTTGAGAATGATCGCCGAGCCGAGGATCACGATGGCCGTCAGCGCCAGCCCGACCATGCCGGAGAACAGCGGCGTGCGGCCGGAAAAGAGCAGGTAGACCAGAACGGCCAATGGGATCAGCAGGAACCAGCTCTCCTTGACCGCGCCCCAGGCGCTCGGGCATTGGTCCTTGGGCAGGCCCTTGAGGTCGGAGCGCTTGGCTTCCAAGTGAACCATCCAGAACACCGAGCCGAAATACAGGCACGCCGGAATCAGCGCGGCCTTGGCGATCTCCACGAACGGCACGTTGATGGTCTCGGCCATGATGAACGCCACCGCGCCCATCACCGGCGGCATGATCTGGCTGCCCATGCTCGACGTCGCTTCCACGCCGCCGGCGAACGCGGCCTTGTAGCCAAAGCGTTTCATCAGCGGAATGGTGAACTGGCCGGTGGTCACGACGTTGGCGATGCCCGAGCCGGTGATGGTGCCCATCAGCGCCGACGACACCACGGACACCTTCGCCGGGCCGCCCAGCTTGTGGCCGAACAGGCCCATGGCAAAATCCGTGAACAGCTTGATCATGCCGGCCTTTTCCAGGAACGCGCCGAACAGGATGAACAGGAAGATGTAGGTGGCCGATACATAGGTCGGCGTGCCGTACAGGCCTTCGGTGCCGAAGGCCAATTGGTTGATGATTTGATCGACGCCGTAGCCGCGATGGGCCAGTTCGCCTGGCAAGTGTTCGCCGAACAGGCCATAGGCGAGAAAGAGGCCGCAGATGATCGGCAAGGCGATGCCCATCACCCGCCGCGCCGCCTCGAACACCAGCACGATCAGCATGACGCCGATGACCATGTCCGCGGTCGTCAGGTCGCCGGAACGCTGGATCAGGTCGGCCTCGAACACCCATTGATAGAGCGCCGTCGCCACGCTCGCCAGGCTCAAGGCCCAGGCCAAGGGCTGCCAGGGCCGTTGCTTGCCGTGGGCCGGGTAGCTCAAAAACACCACCCACAGCAAAAAGCCCACATGCACTGCCCGCAGTACGATGCTGGACACCGGTGAAAAGGCCGCCGTGATGATCTGGAATATGGAAAACAGCAACGCCACGTAGAACAGCGTCTTGGGCCAGTCCCGCGGGTCCGTGGCGATGCCGTGCTGGTCTTCACTCATGAGATGCCTGCCTGTTGTCGACGTGCGGATGCGAAACGCAATGCTGCAACGGCGACGGGCGCCGTTGCAGTGCCAAGGGCTACAGCGCGCCCACTTCCTTGTAGTAGCGCTCGGCACCGGGGTGCAGGGCGATCGGCAGGTTCTTCGCGGCGTTTTTCAACGTGATGTCCTTGGCCGCCGAGTGGGAGGTGCCCAGGCGGGGGAGGTTGTCGAACAGCAGCTTGGTCATCTGATAGGCCACTTCGTCCGGGACATCCGCGTGGGTTACCAGGATATTGGTGATGGCCACGGTGGGCACGGCATCCGCCTGGCCGTCGTAGGTGTTGGCGGGGATCATGGCGCTCTGGTAGGCCGGGTTGCCGATCTTCTGTACCACGTCAGTGGGAATCGACACGTAGTTCAATTTCATCGTCGACGCCAGGTCACGAATGGCGGCCATGCCCAGGCCGGAGGATTGCAGGGTGGCGTCCAGTTGGCGGTTCTTGATCAGGTCCACCGATTCGGCGAAGGGCAGGTATTGGACCTTCATATCGTTGTAGGTCAGGCCGGCGGCCTTGAAGATCGCCCGGGCGTTGAGTTCGGTGCCGGATTTCGCCGCGCCGACGGAAACGGTCTTGCCCTTGAGGTCCGCGAGGGTCTTGATCCCCGATTCTTCGCTGGCGACGATCTGGATGTAATTGGGGTAGGCGCCGGCAATCGCCCGCAGCTTGGTCAGCGGGGCCTTGAAGCCGGCATCTTCCACACCGTTTTTCGCATCGGCCACCGAATCGCCCAAGGCCAGCGCCAGCTCCCCACGCCCGGCTTGCAGCAGGTTGAGGTTTTCCACCGAAGCCTTGGTGGCCTGTACCGATGTCTTGGAACCTTCGATGCCGCTGCTGTAGATCTGGGAAAGCCCGACGCCGATCGGGTAATACACACCGCTGGTGCCGCCGGTCAGGATGTTGATAAACACCGGGGGGGGCAGCTTGGGCGGTGGCGGCGACCGCCAAGGTTGCGGCGGCGGCCAGGAGGGTGAAGCGCTTGTTGACTCGCATTGAGGACTCTCCGTCTTGTTATGGCTTTATGCAGAGTCTTTCCACTGTAGTCGAAACAAGGGTATTGGGTGGTGGCGAGTAAGCACGAGCAAAGAACTTTCGTAATCAGTTTGATTCGGGGCCGCTTCGCGCCCCAGCGGGAGCAAGCTCCCTCGCCACAAAAGCAATCTCGCCTAGCCGGAGGTATGCGCTCAGTAGCAGATATCCCCGTGGCGAGGGAGCTTGCTCCCGCTGGCGCGCGCAGCGGCCCTGGTCTTAGCGGTCTGGCTCGGAACGGAAACCTACCAGGGGAGCCGAACTGCCCCGCACGGTCAACTCGAACGGCAGCAGCACATGCCGCTGCGTGATGGGGCGCTTCTCGATCAAGGCAATCAGCATCTCCACGGCTTTGTGACCAAAAGTTTCTGCCGGTTGGGAAATGGTCGTCAACGGCGGATCGCAATACGCGGCGAACGGAATGTCGTCAAAACCCACCAGGGAAATATCCTCGGGCACCCGCAGGCCCATCTGCTTGATGCGCTTGAGCGCGCCGATGGCCATTTCGTCGTTCTCGCAGAACAGCGCGCTGGGGCGCTCGGCCAGTGTGAGCATCGTCCCGGCGCCGTCGTAGCCGGCCTTGAGGGTGAAGTCGCCGTGGCAGACCAATTCAGGATCGAGGGCGATACCGGCGTTGCCCAAGGCATCTTGGTAACCGGCCACGCGGTCGAGGGTCAGCGGGCTGCTGCGCGGGCCCTTGATGATGCCGATGCGACGATGGCCGAGTCCGATCAAATGCTCGGTCATGGCGCGCGCGGCACCGCGGTTGTCCAGGCTGATGGTCGGGTAGGGCGCGTCCTTGACCACCTCGCAGGCGTTGACCAGGGGCAGCGCGTCGGTGCCGGGAGGCAATGAGACAAAGGGGTCGCTGGCGCGCAACTGGATCACGCCGTCGGCCTGATGGGCGTAGACCAGCGCGGCGAATTCCTGCTCGATGGCTTCGCGGCCCTGGGTGTCGCACAGCAGTAGCCGATAGCCGGCCGCTTGCGCCGCTTGTTGGGCGCCGCTGATGACCCGGGCGAAAAACGTGTTGGCGATTGTCGGCACGAGAATCACCAGGTTGCCGGTGCGCCGGGAGCGAAACTGCACCGCCATCAGGTTCGGTCGATAGCCGGCCTGGAGCACCGCTGCGTTGACCTTGTCCCGGGTCTCGGGCAGCACGCGTTCGGGAGATTTCAGTGTTCTGGACACCGTGGCCACCGACACGCCGGCCAGCCGGGCCACTTCACGGATGTTGGACAAGGGCACCTCGATTCGGCGCCTGGCGACCCAGGCATGGCGGCGAGCTTACCGCAGGTTTGTCGCCCGACACATCTCAAGCCTGTTCCATAGCGTTTGACAGGCGACAAAACCAAGCCTAGATTCCCGTCATGATGTAACCGGTTACATCATCGATCCGGACAGAAGAGAATCGCGATGAATCCTGTAGCACCGAAAATAAGAATGGGCTTCGTCGGCGGTGGGGAGGGCGCATTCATCGGCCAGGCCCATCGTCAGGCCGCGGGCCTGGACGGCGGTTTCGAGCTGGTGTGCGGCGCGTTCAGTCGCGACCCTCATAACAACCGGCAGACCGGCGCGGCGTTGGGGCTGGCGGCATCGCGTTGTTACCACGACTGGCAACAGATGCTCGACGACGAAGCGCTGCTGCCGCTGGATCAGCGCATGGAATTGCTGGTGATCGTCACGCCTAATCACCTCCACGCACCGATTGCCAGCCAAGCGCTGAAGGCCGGCTTCCACGTGTTCAGCGAGAAGCCCGCCGCGCTGAATCTCAAGGAGTTGCTGGCCTTGAGGGACGTGCTGCAAGACAGTCGTTGCCTCTACGGCCTGGCCCACACTTACCTGGGCTATCCCATGGTCTGGCAGGCCCGGGAAATGGTGCGTTCGGGGGTGATCGGTCGGGTGCGCAAAGTGTTCGTCGAGTATCCCCAAGGCTGGCTCAGCCAGGACGTCGCCGCCCAGGGCAACAAGCAGGCCGAATGGCGCGATGATCCGGCCCGGTCTGGCTTGGGTGGTTGCATCGGCGACATTGGCACCCACGCGTTTTCCCTGGCCGAGTTCGTCGCGGACCAACCGATCCAGCAGCTATGCGCCGCGTTGGGCAGCCATGTTCCGGGGCGGCAGTTGGACGATGACGCCGCGATGCTATTCAAGATGGAGGGCGGCGCTAGCGGCGTGTTGCTCGCCAGCCAGGTCTGCACCGGTGAAGAAAACCCGCTGAAGATTCGCGTCTATGGCGACAAAGGCGCGCTGGAGTGGCGCCAGGAAGCACCGTCGAGCCTGATCCATCGCGCCTTCGACCAACCGCTGCGCGTCCTGCGCAGTGGTGTCGGCCAGCCTTGGCTGTGTGAAGCGGCGACTCGGCGGATGCGTCTGCCAGCGGGGCATCCGGAGGGTTATCTGGAGGCGATGGCCAACCTCTACGGCGATTTCGCCCAGGCCATTCGTGCCCGGGTCGAAGGCCCTGATGTGCCGGGCGTACCTGGCATCGAAACCGGTTTACGCGGCATGGCGTTTATCGAGGCCGCCATCATCAATCACCGTGGCGAGGCGAAGTGGACCGCGCTGGAAACCGGAGAATCGCAGCTGTGAAGACTCTCGACCAAACATCGCGCGGCCTGCGCGGGCCGGCGATTTTCCTGGCGCAGTTCATGGCCGACGAAGCGCCGTTCGACAGCTTGGCGAATATCGCCCGATGGGCCGCTTCGCAGGGCTACAAAGCCATCCAGGTGCCGACGCTGGGCACGCGTTACATCGACTTGGCCCGGGCCGCCGAGAGCCAGGCCTATTGCGACGAACTCAAGGCCACGTGCGCAGCGGCCGGCGTCGAGATCAGCGAATTGTCGACGCACTTGCAAGGCCAATTGGTGGCGGTGCATCCGGCGTTCGATGCGTTGTTTGACGACTTCGCCCCGGCCCACCTGCGCGGCCAGCCCCAGGCGCGTACCGAGTGGGCCATCGAGCAACTGAAGCTGGCCGCCCGCGCCAGCCAGCGCCTGGGCCTCAAGGCCCACGCGACGTTTTCCGGTGCGTTGCTGTGGCCGTACATCTACCCGTGGCCGCAGCGCCCCTCGGGCCTGGTCGAGCAAGGCTTTGCCGAACTGGCCCGGCGCTGGCGGCCGATCCTCGATTGCTTCGATGCGGCGGGCGTGGACCTGTGCTACGAAATCCACCCCGGCGAAGACCTGCACGACGGCGCCTCGTTCGAGCGCTTCCTCGAGGCGGTCGACCATCATCCACGGGCCGCGATTCTCTACGATCCCAGCCACTTGTTGCTGCAACAGATGGATTACCTGGGCTTCATCGACCGCTACCACGCGCGCATCCGCATGTTCCACGTCAAGGACGCCGAGTTTCGCCCCGACGCCCGCTCCGGTGTCTATGGCGGCTACCAGGGCTGGGTGGATCGCCCGGGCCGGTTCCGTTCCCTCGGCGATGGGCAGATCGATTTCAAGGCGATTTTCAGCAAGCTGACCCAATACGGCTTTGATGGCTGGGCGGTGCTGGAGTGGGAGTGCTGCCTGAAGGATTCGCAACAGGGCGCGGCCGAGGGCGCGGCGTTCATCCAGCGGCACATGATCAACAAGACGGCCAAGGCGTTCGATGATTTTGCCGGAGTCACGGCGGATGAGGCATCCAACCGGCGGTTGTTGGGGTTGCCCCCAATGCGATGACGTAACCCTTGTGGCGAGGGGATTTATCCCCGCTGGGCTGCGCAGCCGCCCCCCAAATTTTTGCGGTCGCTTCGCAACCGAGCGGGGATAAATCCCCTCGCCACAAAGTGCTCTAAACGAGGCTTCAAATTTCACAAGAACAACAAGACGGTGACAGCCATGACCACGATAAACGCACGCCTCAGCGTGATGATGTTCCTGCAGTTCTTTATCTGGGGTGGCTGGTTCGTCACCCTCGGCACGTTCCTGTCCAGCACGCTGCAAGCCAGTGGCGGGCAGGTCGGCATGGCCTTCGCCACCCAGTCCTGGGGGGCGATCATCGCGCCGTTCGTGATCGGCCTGATCGCCGATCGCTACTTCAACGCCGAGCGCATCCTGGCGGTGTTGCACCTGGTGGGCGCGGTGTTGCTGTATCAGCTTTATTCGGCGTTGGATTTCGGCGCGTTCTACCCCTTCGTGCTGGCCTACATGGTGATCTACATGCCGACGCTGGCCCTGGTCAATTCCGTGGCCTTCCGGCAAATGCGCGACCCGGCGCTGGAGTTCTCACGCATCCGGGTCTGGGGCACCCTGGGCTGGATCGCCGCGGGCGTGGTGATCAGCTTCGTGTTCGCCTGGGATTCGCGCGAGGCGATTGCATCCGGTGGCTTGCGCAACACCTTCCTGATGGCGGCCATCGCCTCGCTGGTCCTCGGACTCTACAGTTTCACGCTCCCCGCCACGGCACCGCTCAAGGAGCAGGCGAGTGCGAGCGGCATCAAGCAATCCCTGGGGCTCGATGCGTTGGGCCTGCTCAAGGATCGCAGCTACCTAGTGTTCTTCATCGCCTCGATCCTGATCTGCATCCCCCTGGCGTTTTATTACCAGAACGCCAATCCCTTCCTGGCCGAAACCGGCATGACCAACCCGACGGCGAAAATGGCCATCGGGCAGGTGTCCGAGGTGCTGTTCATGTTGCTGTTGCCGCTGTTCATCCAGCGCTTCGGCATCAAGTTGGCGCTACTGGTGGGGATGTTGGCGTGGGCGTTGCGCTACGTGCTGTTTGCCTACGGCGACAACGGCGAGCTGGCGTTCATGTTGTTCATCGGCATCGCCCTGCACGGCATCTGCTACGACTTCTTTTTTGTCTCGGGGCAGGTCTACACCGACGCCAAGGCGCCGAAACACCTGCGCAGCTCAGCCCAGGGCTTGATCACCCTGGCGACTTATGGCGTGGGGATGTTGATCGGTTTCTGGGTGGCGGGGCAGGTGACCGATCATTTCGTGGTGGAAGGCGGCCATGATTGGAAAAGCATCTGGCTGTTCCCGGCCGGTTTTGCGCTGGTGGTGTTCGTGGGTTTCCTGTTGACCTTCAGTGGTCGTCAAGCGGCCGTGGCACCGTCCAAGGCGTAAATGTGGGAAGAGCGTCAGTCACTTGTGACTGGCGCTCAGCTTGGTGTAGG
This sequence comes from Pseudomonas sp. HB05, assembly GCF_016756915.1. Taxonomy (NCBI): domain Bacteria; kingdom Pseudomonadati; phylum Pseudomonadota; class Gammaproteobacteria; order Pseudomonadales; family Pseudomonadaceae; genus Pseudomonas; species Pseudomonas sp. HB05. The sequence continues at coordinate 4,385 of NZ_JAESPG010000010.1, read as the reverse complement.
TCACTTTCCCGCCTTCGTTGGAATAACCCTTGTTGTCCAGCGTGTAGACGCCGGCCTTGAAATAGAAGTCGTAGCCGTACCAGGACTTGTCCAGCTTCACCTGTTTGCCGCTGCTGCCGATCAGCATCGTGAGCTGGCCTTGCTTGTCCATTTGCAACGTGTAGGAGAAGGATTTGTTCAACGGCACCTTGGGCACGGTGTAGATCACCGGGCTCTTTTTGTCGTTGGGCTTGACCCGGTATTCCACGTCAATGTTGCCGGTGCCCTTTTCGTAGCGGTAAACCAGTTTCAACAACGGCGTCGGGGCATTCTTGGCGTGAATCTGCGCCACCACCACACGGCCTTCCGACGGCACCTGGTTGACCGACAGTTCGCCCTTGAGTGTGTTGGTGCCGCTGTTGTAGCGCCAATTGCGATGCTTCCCATCCTTGCTGGTTTCCCGCAGTTCGGAACGCGGGAATTTGCTGTTACCGGTATGGGAGCCGGTGACGGGCGCCCAGAAGACGATCCGCTGGCCGTTATTGTCGAAATATTTGTTTTTCAAACTTGGCATGGCTTTGGTCGCCACGACCTGCGCGGGCGTTTGCACCGGCAGGGTAACGCTCCAGACTGTTACGTCGATCATGATGAAACCCTCCAACGGGACCGGCCGTTACCTGGCGGTCGTCAAGACAAGAAACTGCCTTCCGTGGCGTAGTTTTCATGCTATCGACGCGAGTCTGTTTCGCTGGAGGCGCACCTGACGAATGGCTCTGCCATGGGCCTTTCGAGCCCTGAAATGGGCAGAGGATGTTGTGTCATTTTATTGCTGATCGGTTAGAGTACGCGCCGCCCGAGAGATGGATCCCGGGCGTTTATCCATGGAGCCTCAAATGAACCACATCAGCAAAGTTGTCGCCGGCGCACTGTTCGGCCTGGTCCTGGCGGGTTGCACCGGCACCCCGATGAAGACCCAGCAGTACGACAGCAGCCAATACACCGTCGTCGGTCACAGCGAAGCCAAGGCCACCGGCCTGCTGCTGTTCGGCGTGATCCCGATCCGCCAGAACAACCGTTTCGTCCGTGCCCAGACCGCGGCAATCCAGGCCAAGGGCGGCGACGCCATGATCAACACCCAAGTCCAGGAAAACTGGTTCTGGGCCTGGGTCCTGACCGGCTACACCACCTCGGTGTCCGGTGATGTGGTCAAGCTGAAGAACGTTCAGTAATACCCTGCTAGAAAGGCAAGCCTACCGGCTGTAAAGGCTTGCCTGTGGCGAGGGGATAAATCCCCTCGCCACAACAACCCGATCATGCCCGGTCCTCGGTCAACGTCCGCCCACCACCATGTGACTGAACGGCGCCACATACGCCTGCAACGTCACCAGCCCGCCCACCAGGATCGCCAGCACCACCGAGTGGAAAAACACATAGCGCAGGATTTCCCCTTCGTGGCCGTACCAGCGGGTTGCGGTCGAGGCGACCACGATCGATTGGGCGTCGACCATCTTGCCCATCACCCCGCCTGAACTGTTCGCGGCAGCCATCAACACCGGGCTGATTCCCAGTTGTTCCGCCGTGACCCGCTGCAATCCGCCAAACAGCACGTTGGAAGCCGTGTCCGAACCGGTCAGTGCCACGCCGAGCCAGCCCAGCAGCGTGCCGAACATCGGGTAGAAAATGCCCGTCGCGGCGAACGCCAGGCCCATGGTCGCGTCCAGGCCCGAATAACGCGTCAGAAAGCCCAACGCCAACATCGCCACGATGGTGATCAATGAATAGCGCACCACCCATAACGTTCGCAGGTATTGGCGCACCAGTTGCGGGATCGAATAGCCCATCAGCAAGCCGCCGAGAACCGCCGCCAAGAAGATGCCGCTGCCGGTGGCGGTGAACCAGTTGAATTTGTAGACCGCTTCCTCGGTTTTAGGCTGGGGCACCACGGGCGGGACCTTTTCGATCTGCTGGTGGATGGTGCCGAAGGTCAGCAGGGGCGAGAAGATCGGATTGGCTTCGCGCATCGGTTTGCCCTGTGGGTCGAGCTTGGCCGATTGCGTCTGCGGGTCGATGGCCGGGCGGGTGTCGAAGATGTTCTTGAAGCCCTGGGTGCCCCAGGCAAACACGAACACCGTGAGGATGATCCACGGCATCCAGGCGCGCAGCACGGCGGGACGGGCATCATTGGCAAACGCGGCGCTGGCGACCGGCGCCTGTGCTTCGCTGGCGTCGATCTTCGAATCATCGTGTCGGCCCGACAGCGCTGCGGAGGTATGTATCGTGGCCGGTTTCCAGACCTTGATGAACCCGGTGAGGCACGCCATGGAGATCAGCGCGGCGATCACGTCCACCAGCATCGGCCCGTGGAAGTTCGACACCAGAAACTGCGGGATGGCGAAGCTGACGCCGGCCACCAGGATCGCCGGCCAGATCTCCAGCATCTTGCGCCAGCCGGCGAACGCCCAGATCAGCCAGAACGGCACGATCACCGAGAAGAACGGCAACTGCCGACCGACCATCATCGACAGCTCCATTTCATCGAGCCCGGTGACCTTGGCGAGGGTGATGATCGGCGTGCCCAGGGCGCCGAACGCCACGGGGGCGGTGTTGGCGATCAACGCCAGGCCCGAGGCGGCCAGCGGCGAAAAGCCCAGCCCGATCAGGATCGCGCCAGTCACCGCCACCGGCGTGCCGAAACCCGCCGCGCCTTCGAAGAACGCGCCAAAACAAAAGGCGATCAACAGCAGCTGCAAGCGGCGGTCATCGGTGATGCGCGCCAGGGAATCCTGCAGGACCTTGAACGAACCGTTCTCGGTGGTCAGCCGGTGCAGGAAGATGATGTTGAGCACGATCCAACCGATGGGCAGCAGCCCGTTGGCCGCACCATAAAGCGCCGCCGAACCGGCCATGTTGGCCGGCATGCCGAAGGCAAAAATCGCGATGAGCAACGCCGAGGCCAGGGCGTACAGCGCCGCGAGGTGCGCCTTGACATGAAAGAATGCCAGGGACGCCAGCATCACCACCACCGGAACCGCCGCCAGGAACGTCGACAGCACCGCATTACCGAAGGGATCGTAGACTTGTTGCCAGACCATGTTCCACCTCTGCTTTTTATTGTTGGAAGTGCAGGCCCCGGGGGGATTGGCAGAGAAGTATAGGCGGGGATTTGTCCCTGGATTGCACGCAACTCCCTTTGTGGCGAGGGGATTTATCCCCGCTGGGTGGCGAAGCCGCCCCAAAATTTATGCATTGGCAAAAAACTTGGGACTGCTGCGCAGTCCAGCGGGGATGAATCCCCTCGCCACAAAGGGGATGTGCAACGGCGGCTAGCGCGCTTCGACGTTGTCCAGCGCACGGTTGGCCAGCATTGCGCCCATTTCGATCAGTTGCAGGATGCCCAGCGCAACGTGTCGTCGCGAACTGTCCAGGTCGAACGCCAGGTCATTGATCATCGCATTGGCCGAGGCGAGGGTTTCGCTGAGGTTGGCGAGCAGGGCTTCGTTGCCCACGCCGTTGATCACGGTGAACAGTTGACTGGGGTCGGGTGTTGGTTTGCTGGGTTTGGGCTTGAGGTAGTAATCGAGGGCGCGGTCGGCGGCTTCGTCGAATGCCTTCGCGTCGGCTGGATCGGTGTCGGGAGGATTCGGGGTTACTTTGAACATAGATGAAACTCCAGATAAGAAATTGGAGCCATCATCCTCGCTACCAAACGAAGGGTGGTGGCCATACGAAGGTTGGTAGACCGGTTACCTGGCAACCCGGCGCGTCCGAGGACGCCCTGCGCATGACCACCATAAGACAGAGGTTGTAGAAGTCCCCTGCATGAGGCTGCACTTGCACCAGAAAGCCGGGCTACCAAACCCGATCGCTGATTTTCAGCGACCGAGCAACAGTAAAGCCCGGCCCCAAGACGCACAAGCCGGCGGATTCTGGCGTAGTTGTAGGTAACGGCGCAAGACGACGTAGCCCTAACGCGAAGGATCCTACAACCGAATAAACACAGCCCGCTGCCGGACCGGGAATCTGGGTTAACCCAAAACCCGTGGCGAGGGAGCTTGCTCCCGCTGGACTGCGTAGCAGGCCCAAGTTTTTTGCTGATGCAGAAATTTGGAGCGGCTTCGCCACCCAGCGGGAGCAAGCTCCCTCGCCACAGGGGTGATGTGCAGCGGCGGCTAGCGCGCTTCGACGTTGTCCAGCGCACGGTTGGCCAGCATTGCGCCCATTTCGATCAGTTGCAGGATGCCCAGCGCAACGTGTCGTCGCGAACTGTCCAGGTCGAACGCCAGGTCATTGATCATCGCATTGGCCGAGGCGAGGGTTTCGCTGAGGTTGGCGAGCAGGGCTTCGTTGCCCACGCCGTTGATCACGGTGAACAGTTGACTGGGGTCGGGTGTTGGTTTGCTGGGTTT